>CAJWHS010000005.1 GCA_913041415.1 uncultured Acidimicrobiaceae bacterium
GCACCGACCCGGCGCTGACGCTCGTCCGCACCGCTCTCGAGAACGGCAAGCCGGTCATCACCGGCAACAAGGAACTCCTCGCCGCGCACGGACCGGAGCTGTACGCCGTTGCCGCCGAGCACGGCGTCGACCTGCTCTTCGAGGCCGCCGTCGCTGGTGGCATCCCCCTGATCCGCCCGTTGCGCGAGTCGCTCGTGGGCGAGGACATTAGCCGGGTGATGGGCATCATCAACGGCACGACCAACTACATCCTCACCAAGATGTCGCAGGAGGGAGCCAACTACGCCGACGCCCTCGCCGATGCGCAGGTGCTCGGGTACGCCGAGGCCGATCCGACCGCCGACGTCGAGGGCTACGACGCCGGCGCCAAGGCCGCGATCATTGCGTCGATCGTGTTCGGCGTCGACGTCCGATCCAGCGATGTGCAGCACGAGGGCATCTCATCGATCACCGCCGCCGACATCGACACCGCCAAGCGCCTCGGCTACGTCATCAAGGCGCTCGCTGTGATCGAGCGCGCCAACGGCGAGGTCGCCGTCCGGGTGCATCCGGCGATGGTCCCCACCGGCCACCCGCTCGCCAACGTCAACGACTCGTTCAACGCAGTGTTCGTCGAAGGCGCTACGGTAGGCGATCTCATGTTCTACGGGCGCGGTGCCGGCGGCGGTCCGACTGCCTCCGCCATACTCGGCGACCTCGTCGATGCCGCCGTCAACGTGGCCAACGGTGCTGCGGCTCGGCTGTCGATCACCGAAAAGGCGATGCTGCGTTCGGTCGACGAACTCTCGTCGCAGTACTACCTGACCATGGTGGTCTCCGATGAGCCCGGCGTGCTCGCCCAGGTGGCGACGGTCTTCGGCACCCACGGCGTGTCGATCCAGGTGATGGAGCAGTCGGGAACCGGTGGCGACGCTGAGCTCTGCCTCATCTTGCACGAGATCACCGAAGCCGCCCTCCACGCAACCCTCGATGAGCTCGACGGTCTCGAGGTCGTGCGAGGGATCGGCTCGGTGATCCGTCTCGTCAGCGACGACTGAGCCAATGGCGACCTACCACAGCTCCCGGGGACGTTCACCCGAGATCGGGTTCGGCGACACCCTGCTCGGTGGTCTCGCTCCCGACGGTGGTCTGTACCTGCCGACCACTTGGCCGGAGCTTCCGACGACCGAGGGCGACTACGCCTCCATCGCCACCGCCGTGATAGCACCCTTCGTTGCCGGCGCGATCGGCCTCGACGATTTCGGGTCGATGGTCGAGGATGCCTATGCGACGTTCTCCGACCCCCAGGTTTGCTCGCTGGTTGAACTCGAGCCCGGGCACCACCTGCTCGAGCTCTTCCACGGCCCGACCCTGGCGTTCAAAGATGTCGCCCTGCAGTTGCTCGGTCGCCTGTTCGACCATGAGTTGGAGCGGCGAGACCAGCGAGTGACGATCGTGGGGGCGACATCGGGCGACACCGGGCCGGCAGCGATGGACGCCGTACGCGACCGCGACCGGGTCGACATCGTCATTCTTTTTCCGAAGGGCCGCACGAGTGAGGTCCAGCGTCGCCAGATGACCACCCTCGATGCGTCGAACGTCCACGCGGTCGCCGTCGACGGCACATTCGACGACTGTCAGGACCTTGTGAAAGCAATGTTCGCCGACGAGGCGTTCCGCACTCGCGTCGGCCTCTCGGCGGTCAACTCCATTAACTGGGCGCGCGTGATGGCCCAGATCGTCTACTACGTCTGGGCCGCTCAGCAGCTCGACCTGCGCGACACCCCCAGCACGTTCTGTGTCCCCACCGGCAACTTCGGCAACGTGTTCGCCGGGCACTGCGCTCGCCGTATGGGGCTCCCGATCGAGCGGCTGCTAGTAGCGTCGAATACCAACGACATCCTCACCCGGCTGATTCACGCCGGCACGATGACCGCCGAAGAGGTCGTCCCGACGCTCTCGCCGAGCATGGACATCCAGATCTCGTCGAACCTGGAGCGACTCCTGTTCGAACTGCTCGGCGCCAACGGCCCTGCAACCGCTGAACTGCTCACCGACTTCCGGGCCACCGGGAGTGCCTCGCTTCGGCCTGAGCAGCACGCCGAACTGATCGCCGGTTTCGCCGGCGGGCGACTCGATGACACCGAGACGCTCGATGTCATCCGCGACATCCACGACTCGATAGGAATGTTTGTCGAACCCCATACGGCGGTTGGCATCGGCGTCGCCCGACGTCTCCGTCGCGTCGACGAAACGGTCGTGACGCTGGCGACCGCCCATCCGGCCAAGTTCCCCGACGCGGTCGAGCAAGCTACCGGAGTGCGGCCACCCCTGCCGTCTCACCTCGCCGATCTCTACGAGCGCACTGAGCGGGTCACCGACCTCCCGAACGACCTCGCCACCGTCGAAGATTTCGTCGACAGCGTGCGACGCCGCTGATCGCCGCTACCCTCAACTTCGTTCGCCAAAGGCGCCGTCGGCAGCGACGGTAGGGATTCTGATCATTCGATCGGGCGAACACCCCCGACAACGCCGCTCCTCCATGGGGGACGAGCGGCCCGGCCTCACCCGAGGAGCGAGCCCGTGGAAACCGCGGAGATGCGTCGTTCGACGCTGCAGCGCAAAGACCGAGACGAGTTGACCCAGATCGCGACGACGCTGGGCAAGAAGCCCTCGTCGCGTGCCCGCAAGGGCGAGATCATCGACCTCATTCTCGACCTGGCCGCAGGTGGTGACGGTGGCGGCAACGCCGACGAGACCGACTCGCCCGACACCGATGTCACCGACGCAACGGCGTTGACGGAGACTGGCGAGGCCACTGACGACGACACCGATGGCGACGACGACCAGCATGCGAACGACAGCAGCGATGCCAGTGTCGATGCTGACAATCGCCCTGAGCCCGGCAACCGTCGTCGTCGCCGGCGTGGTCGCGATCGCGACAACCGCAACGATACCAACGAGCAGTGGGACGGTGATCCGATCCCGGCCGAGGGGCGGCTCGACCTCCGTAGCGAGGGCTACGGCTTCCTGCGGGTGAACGGCTACATCCCGAGCCTTGACGACGCCTATGTGCCGGTGAAGCTCGTCCGGCAGTATGGCCTGCGCAAGGGCGACGTGATCGCAGGCCCGTCGCGTCCGGCCAATCGCAACGAGAAGAACCCGGCGCTCATGTCCGTCGAGTCCGTCAACGGCGGCGAGCCCGATGCGGCGACTGCCCGTCCCGACTTCGACGATCTCGTGCCCGTGCATCCGGCCGAACGCCTCACGCTCGAACGCGGTGATGGCGACGATGCCGCGGCCCGCCTGATTGACCTGGTCGCCCCGATCGGCAAAGGCCAGCGAGGCCTGATCGTTGCACCGCCCCGCGCCGGCAAGTCGACGGTGATGAACCAGATCGTGCGCTCGTTGAAGGCCAACCACGCCGATGCCCACCTGATCATCCTGTTGATCGACGAACGTCCCGAAGAGGTCACCTCGATGAAGCGTGCCCTCGGTGATGGGGGAGAGGTCGTGGCCTCGGTCTTCGACCGGCCCACCGACGAGCACGTGCACATCGCCGACCTGGCGATCGAGCGGGCCAAGCGTCTTGTGGAAGACGGACGCGATGTCGTCGTGCTCGTCGACGGGATCACTCGCCTGGCCCGCGCCTATGCGACGGAGACCCCCCAGTCGAACAAGGTGCTGCCGGGCGGGCTCGATGCCACCGCCATGATCGGCCCGAAGCAGTTCTTTGCCGCTGCTCGCAACGTCGAAGAGGGCGGTTCGCTGACGATCCTCGCCACGGCGACCACCGACAACGGCAACAGTGCCGACGAGGCGATTCTCGCCGAGTTGTCCGGCGCAGCGAATCTCGAGCTCCGGCTCGATCGAGTGCTCGCTGAGCGGCGCGCGTACCCGGCGATCGACGTCGCCCGGTCGACCACCCGCCACGAGGACACCCTGCTCGACGACGCGTCCCGCGGTCAGGTCGTCACCCTGCGACGTCACCTCGCCGACCTGATTGCCACCAGCGGCGGCCCCGCCGCCCATGCCGAACTGCTCGACCGGCTCGGTGCCACCAAGACCAACGACGAATTCCTGCGCGAGGTCGCCAAGTCGGCCTCCGCCTCCTAGCCTGGGAGATCGCTATGAAGTCCGACATCCACCCCGAGTACCGCCCGGTCGTCTTCCAGGACACATCCGCTGGCACGTCGTTCATCATCCGTTCGACGATCGCCACCAGCGAGACCGTCACTTGGGAGGACGGCAACGAGTACCCCCTCGCCAAGGTGGAGATCTCGAGCGAGAGCCACCCCTTCTTCACCGGCCAGATGAAGATCGTCGACACCGCCGGTCGCGTCGAGCGCTTCGAGAAGCGCTACGGCCGTCGCAAGAAGACCGACGCTCCGGCTGCCGACGAGGCCGCCGCCGAGGGCGACGAGAGCTGACCTCTCATGGCGCTCGACGCTGATCGTCGGGCTCAACTCGAGCGGGCACGCGCCGTTGCGCTGCTGCGGCAGTGCTTCGACATCAGCCCGTCGTCGACTCCTGCCGCCGCGCCGTTCGGGATCACGGTGCGTTCCAAGGATCAGGCCTGGATCGTCTCGATGAGCGATGACCTCGCTGCGCTCGGCGGGGTGCTCGTGTGGCTTGATCGGCATGCTCCCGAGGCCCCGACGTTGGTCGTCGACCACCACGCCCCCGTCCACGCGAGACGCGCCGCCGTGCTCGCCCCCGAACTCCGGGTGTGGAAGGCGGTTGGCGACACGGTGGTCGAGGCCGAACCCGAGCCCGTCCCGCCCGCCCTGCCCCGAGCCGACGACATTGCGCATCTCGAAGCGATGCTGATCGAGGAAGGGCTCGAGAGTGTCTGCGAGGACGGACTCGTGCGCGGCGAGTTGGCGGGACTCGAGGTCGCTCGAATCCTGCACGGCCCCGACGGTCCCGTTCTCGAAGCGGGTGTCGGGCGATTCGACCGTGAAGCTGCCGCCCTTCTGCACGCCGGGCGGAGCCCGGCTGATGCACTGCACGACGCTGTTGCCCAGGTGCGTCCGCATCGCACGTCAGGGGCGGTTTCCCATGCGGTGAATCGCCTGGCCCGGGAGCGGTGGCTTCGTCACCTCATCGTGCAGGACCCGTTCCTGGCTGGGGTATCGCTGCCCGAGCTCGTCGAGCCGATTCCACCTCGCCCCAACCTGCTCAAGGCCGCACCGGCATCGCTGCTCGGCCGCGACGGCGACCGACAGGTTCTCGTGGTGTGCTCCGTGGGGGTCGATCTTGGACTGATACCCGCCATCGCCGACCTGGTGAGCGTGCACGCCCCCTCGGAAGTCAGGATCGTCATGCCCGAGCGTGATCGCCTGCCGTATGTCGAACGCCTCGCCTCCCGGTTGCCGGTCCCGGCGTCGTTCCGGTCGGTCGGCACCCCCTGGGTCGACTGACGGCGCTCACCGGTCTCGATTCAGCGGTTTATCGCTGATGGCCCGCCTTGATCTCGGGCGACCTTGACCGGGAGTCGGGGCACCGAGGTCGGGGTTGCCAGGCGATCGGCAGCAAGCTACCTTGTGCACGGGTTCACGAGCAGCCGTTGTCGGCGCGGTGACTCGGTCGAGAACAGGTCTCTGGGGACAGGTAATGGACGCTGCGGCAAAGCGCGATTTCCACGACGCCATCTGGCGCTCAAGTGGTGGCTTCGACCTCGTCCTCGCCCCCGTGCTCATTGCACTCCTCGGTCTCTGGGTCGACTCCGCCGCCGGCACCCGACCCGTCTTCATGCTCGCCTTTCTCGCGTTCGGCACGGTCGGCGCCGTTCTGAAGGTCTATTACGACTACCAGCGAGGCATGACCGAAGCAGCCGAACACGCCGCTGTGGTCCGCGAAGAAGCGGCACGGCTCCGAGCGGAGGCAGCCGAACTCGGCGCCCGCCCGGTCCGCGACCTCACCGGTGAAATCGGCACGTTGCCGCTCGAGGGGTCCGAGTCGTGAATGCCCCGGCCAACCCCCTCGCTATGCGCATGGAGGGTCCGTCGCCCGCCGTCGAGGTGGCGAAAGACCTCGCCCGTCGGGGCGCGTTGATCGCCCCGGTGGCGGCAATGGTTGGCGCCCTTTTCTGGGGCACGCACGGGGCTGCGTCGGTCGCCTATGCCCTGGCCATCGTGGTCGTGAACTTCTTGCTGGCGGCCTGGTCACTTGGTTTCGCGGCCCGCATCTCGATCGCCCTCATGGCGGGTGTCGCCCTCTTCGGGTTTTTGATCCGCCTCGGTCTCATCACCCTGGCCGTGTTGCTCGTTCGCGACGCCGCCTGGGTCGAGCTGATCCCCCTCGGGCTCACGCTCATCATCACCCATCTCGGATTGTTGTTCTGGGAGATGCGTTTCGTGTCCGCCTCGCTAGCCTTTCCCGGGCTGAAGCCGAAGCCCGGACTCGACGCCGCCCAGGCCAGCAACAGCCCAACGATCTCCGACCTCTCCGAAACCAAGGAGCACCAGTGAACCTTCTGGGAGCTGTGAAATTCCCGCCGATCCAGAACGTGATCGAGTGGCCGGCATGGCTGTTCGAGGACTCGACCTACTTTGCGTTCAACAAGATCGCGTTCATTCACTTCCTCGGCTTGGTCATCCCGATGGCGGTCTTCCTCCTCGGCGCCCGGGGAAGCGGCCTGGTTCCCCGCGGCTTCCGCACGGTCTCGGAAGGCATCGTCACGTTTGTCGACGAGCAGATCGCGAAGCCCGGCATCGGTCACGGCCGTGAGCCCTACCTGCCGCTTCTGGTCTCGTTCTTCCTCTTCATCTTCATCGGCAACATCACCGAGGTCATCCCGTTCTTCCAGATGCCGGCCAATGCCCGCATGGCCGGTCCGCTGGTGCTGGCGCTCGTGGCGTGGGGCATGTTCATCTCGGTCGGCGTGCGCCACAACGGCCCCGGTTACTTCAAGGAAGTCCTCTTCCCGCCGGGCGTGCCGAAGGCCCTCTACCTGCTGGTGACACCGATCGAGTTCCTCTCGACCTTCCTGGTGCGACCCTTCAGCCACGCCGTCCGTCTCTTCGCCAACATGCTCGCCGGCCATATCCTGCTAATCACCTTCGGCGTGCTGTGCATCTCGGTCTGGTCGGCTTCGGCGCTGGTCCTCATCCAGATCGGCACCTTCCCTGGCCTCGTGGCCTTCACCGCCTTCGAGGTCGGCGTGTCGCTGATCCAGGCGTTCGTCTTCACGATCCTCGCTGCCGTGTACATCGGCGGCGCTCTCCACCCGGCGCACTGATCGCCCGGTCGAGTACCCCAGTCTCAACCAAGATCCCGCCGGTCATGGCCGGCAGAAACCCCAAAACAGGAGCACATCCACAATGAGCGTTCTCGCCCAGATTGCGCAGGAAGGCCTCCCGGCCGCAGACCAGCAGAACATCGAGGCCGCCGGCGGCGCCGGTATGGCCTATGGCCTCGCCGCCATCGGCCCGGGCATCGGCATCGGCTACCTCGTCGGTCAGGCCGTGCAGGCCATGGCCCGTCAGCCCGAGTCGGCCGGCCAGGTGCAGACCACGATGTTCCTCGGCATCGCCTTCACCGAGGCCCTTGCCCTCATCGGCTTCGTCGTCTTCATTCTCCTGAAGTTCGTCTGATCCTGCCGCCTTGTCGGCATCCCGGGTCGTTCGCCGACCCGGTGCACTGTCCTGAACATCTGTTCGTCACCCGTACCACTTGAGGTGAATCCGTGATCAATCTCTTGGTCATCGTCGTAGCGGCCGAAGAAGAGGCCCCGCCGAACCCCGTCATTCCCGTCGAGAACGAGATCGTCTGGGCGGCGATCTTCTTCTTCGCCCTCTGGGCGATGATGAAGTTTGTCCTCTTGCCCCCGATCCAGCGGGCAATGGACGAGCGTTCCAGCACGATCCAGTCGGGCAAGGATGCCGCCGACGCGGCCACCTCTGCGCTTGGTTCGGCGCGCCGGGACCACGAGGCCACCCTCGCGGAGGCTCGTGCCGAAGCCAACGCCATTCTCGCCGGGGCGCGTGCCGCCGCCGACGAGCGTCGCGCTGCGCTGCAGGCCGAAGCCGACACGGAAATCGCCGAGATGCGACGCAGTGCACAAGCCGAAATCGATCAGGCCCGAGCCGAAGCGCTCTCCGGCATGCGAGGCGACGTATCGTCGCTCGCCGTCGGGGCTGCACAGATCGTACTCGGCCGTGATCTTGACGCTGGCAACCAGCAGTCCGTCATCGACCAGGCCCTCTCGGCCGACTGAGGGAGACGACCATGATCGGAATCTTCGCCGCTGAAGGACCAAACGGGAACTGGATCCCCGGCGATCCCAACGAGCTCTACTGGGGCTCGGCTGCGTTCCTCATCATCGCTGTGGTGTTCGTCATGAAGGGCGTGCCCGCCATCAAGGCCGCCATGAAGGCCACGTCCGCCAAGGTCGAGGGCGAACTCGCCGAGGCCGAGCAGGCCAAGGCCGAGGCCGAGGCCGAGTTGGAGGCATTGACCTCCTTGCTTGGTGACGCCGGCGCCGAGGCCGAAGTGGTCATCGCCGATGCTCACGAGCAGGCCACCCGCCTCGAGGCGGACCTGATCGCTCGGGCAGAGGGCGATGTCGCCGACGCTAAGGAGCGGGCCCGGATCGAGGTTGCCGCCCAGCGGGATCAGGCCCTGGCCGACCTTCGGGCTGCCGTTGCCGAGCAGGCCCGCGTTGCGGCTGACGCGGTGGTGCGCAACAACCTCGACGATTCCACCCAATCCGCACTTATCGACGACTACATCTCCAGCGTCGGCGCCAGCTGACCGCGGAACGAAAGACCATCTCATGAGCGACACCATCGACGCCTACGCCGCCGCTCTCCTCGCTGTGCTGCGAGCCGAAGGCGACACCGTGGCCGACGACGAGATCCTGCGCTTCGCCCAGGCCCTCGAGGCCAACGACGAGTTGCGCAACACCCTCGCCGACCCCTACGTGCCAGCCGCCACCCGTCAGCAGATCGTCGAAGACCTCCTCCAGGGGAAGGCCTCCGCCGTCACGACCGCCGCCGTGTCCCTCGTGGTCGGTGCCGGTCGGGCCGGTGACTTCCCCGCCATCGCCCGCACCCTCGTCGCCAAGCTGGCTACTGCCAGCGGCCGCGACGTCGCCGAGGTTCGCTCCGCCGTGGCCCTCTCCGAGGATCAGGTGTCGCGCCTCGCCGCCTCGCTCAAGCAGGCGACCGGCAAGGATGTCGACGTTCGCGTGACGGTCGATTCCTCCGTGCTCGGGGGCATCGTCACCACGATCGGCGACACCGTCATCGACGGCAGCGTCCGCAGCCGCCTCGCCCAGGTCAAGAGCCACATCGGCTGACCTGTCACTCCAACGATTCACCGCCCACCCAGAACTTCACACCAGAGAGATAGACGAAAATGGCTGATCTGCAGATCAACACCGATGAGATCACCGCAGCGCTGAAGGCGAACCTCGCGGGCTTCACCCCCTCGGTCGAGCAGACCACCGTCGGTCGGGTGCTCGAGGTCGGCGACGGCATCGCGCGCGTTTCGGGCCTGCCCAACGCGGCGGTCAACGAGATGCTCCGATTCGAGAACGGGCTCGTCGGCCTCGCCCTCAACCTCGACGAGGACTCCATCGGCGCCGTGGTCCTCGGCGATGTCGAAGGCATCGAGGAAGGCCAGACCGTGGTTGCCACCGGCGACATCCTGTCCGTGCCCGTCGGCGACGGCCTGCTGGGCCGGGTCGTCAACCCGCTCGGCGAGCCGGTCGACGGCAAAGGTCCGCTCACCAATGTGCAGCCCCGCCGTATGGAGATCCAGGCGCCGGGCATCACCGGCCGCAAGCCGGTGCACGAGCCGATGCAGACCGGCATCAAGTCGATCGACTCGCTCATCCCGGTCGGCCGTGGCCAGCGAGAGCTGATCATCGGCGACCGCAAGACCGGCAAGACCACCATTGCGCTCGACACGATCCTGAACCAGAAGGGTCTGGGCGTGAAGTGCATCTATGTGGCGATTGGCCAGAAGGCCTCGACTGTCGCCCAGTCGGTCGCCACGCTCGAAGAGCTCGGGGCCATGGAGTACACCACCGTCGTGGTCGCCCCTGCTTCCGACCCGGCACCGTTCAAGTACCTAGCTCCCTACGGCGGTTGCGCCATGGGCCAGCACTGGATGGAGAACGGCGAGCACTCGCTCATCGTCTACGACGACCTCTCCAAGCAGGCCGAGGCCTACCGTCAGGTGTCGTTGCTGCTGCGCCGCCCGCCGGGCCGTGAGGCCTTCCCCGGCGACGTGTTCTACCTCCACTCTCGACTGCTCGAGCGGGCCGCCAAGCTCTCCGACGAGCTCGGCGCCGGTTCGCTCACGGCACTCCCGGTCATCGAGACCAAGGCCGGCGACGTCTCCGCGTTCATTCCCACCAACGTGATCTCGATCACCGACGGCCAGATCTTCCTCCAGGACGACCTGTTCAAGTCGGGTATCCGCCCCGCCGTCGACGTGGGCATCTCGGTGTCCCGAGTCGGTTCCGCTGCGCAGGTCAAGGCCATGAAGACGGCGACCGGCACGCTGAAGGGCGACCTGCAGCAGTTCCGTGAGCTCGAGGCGTTCGCCGCCTTCGGTTCGGATCTCGACGCAGTGTCCAAGGCCCAGCTCGAACGTGGCTACCGCCTGACCGAACTCCTCAAGCAGGGCGTCAACAGCCCGTACCCGGTCGACGAGCAGACCGTGTCGATCTACGCCGGTACCCGCGGCTACCTCGACGCCCTTCCCGTCGAGGATGTGCTGCGCTTCGAGGCCGAACTCCTCGCGTGGTTCCGCACCCGCCACGCCGACATCATGAACTCGATCAAGAACGACGGCGTCATCCCCGACGAGGACGCCTTCGAAGCCGGTATCAAGGCCTTCGCCGAGCAGTTCCAGACCTCCGATGGTTCTGGCGCCGAGCCCGACGCCGAGGCCCAGGGCGATGCCCAGGCTGAGCTCGTCGACTCCGACACCACCCTGCCCGAAGAAGACATCACCCGCGACGAGGACTGAGGTAACTCATGCCGGGAGGTAAGGAACGCGAGCTCCGTCGCAGGATCTCCAGCGTTCAATCCACCAAAAAGATCACCCGAGCCATGGAGCTCATCGCTGCCACCCGCGTAGTCAAGGCAATGCAGCGCGCCGATGCCGCGCGTCCGTACTCGCGGCAGATCACCTCAGTCATCGAGAACCTGGCGGCCGGCGGCGCCGAAACCAACCACCCGTTGCTGCGCCAAGCCGAAGAAGTCAAGAAGGTCGGCTTCATCGTCATGGCCGGCGACCGCGGTCTCGCCGGCGCCTACAACACCAACCCGATTCGCGCTGCAGAGCGTCAGCTCCAGAGCCACCGTGCCGAGGGCAAGGACTACGCCCTGTTCTGCGTCGGCAAGAAGGCGGCGGCCTACTTCACCTTCCGCAATTACCGGGTCGACTACGACTACCAGGGCTTCACCGACAACCCGTCGTACGAAAACGCCCGCCGGATCGCCGACGATGTCGCGGCGGCCTTCATCAGTGGCGAAATCGACGAGGTCGAACTCATCTACACCGAGTTCATCTCGATGGGCACCCAGCGGGTGTCGGTCCGTCGTTTCCTGCCACTCGAGGACACCGCGGTCATGGCCGAGTCCGGCGGAGGCAACGCGGAGGCCGCGGCCAGCTTCGAGTTCGAGCCGTCACCCGACTCGGTGCTCGAAGCACTGCTTCCTCGCTACATCGAGGCGCGCCTCTTCGGCGCGCTGCTCGATTGCGCAGCGTCAGAGCACGCCAACCGCCAGCGGGCGATGAAGTCGGCCACCGACAACGCCGAAGAACTGATCACCAAGCTCAGCCGTCAGATGAACGCTGCTCGTCAGGCCGCGATCACCACCGAGATCATGGAGATCGTCGGCGGTGCCGAGGCGCTCGACGAGAGCGGTGATGGTGCTCAGGCGATCGATCTCGAGGGAATGTTCGCCCAGATCGGCGCAGCGCCCGAGCCTACAATCGCTTCCGACCCCACGAACGAGGGCTGACCCATCCGGGCCGGTCCACCAAAGATCCACACCACACCACTCCTCCCAGGAGCACACACCCATGACTGTCACCGAGAACGACCTCAAGAACGGCCGCATTGTCGGCATCGCCGGCCCCGTGGTCGACGTCGAGTTCCCGGCGGGCGCCCTGCCCGAGATCAACACCCAACTCGAGTTCGACATCATGGTCGAGGGCGAAGCGGTCAATGTTCCGGCTGAGGTTGCTCAGCAGATCGGCGACAACCGCGTTCGTGCCATTGCCATGAAGCCGACCGACGGCCTCGTCCGTGGCACCCCGGTGGTCAACACCGGCCACGGCGTGCAGGCTCCTGTCGGCGACGGCACTCTCGGCCACATCTGGAACGTGATGGGCGACTGCCTCGACACGCCCGAGCACGGCACCCCCGAGCGCTGGGATATCCACCGCTCGGCTCCGTCGTTCGACTCCCTCGAGCCCTCGGCCAAGATGTTCGAGACCGGCGTGAAGGTCATCGACCTCCTCACCCCCTACAAGGAGGGTGGCAAGATCGGTCTGTTCGGTGGCGCCGGTGTGGGCAAGACCGTTCTGATCACCGAGATGATCACCCGTGTGGCTTCCAACCACGGTGGTGTTTCCGTGTTCGCCGGTGTGGGCGAGCGCACCCGTGAGGGCACTGACCTCTTCATCGAGATGGGCGAGACCGTCATGGGCGACGGCGAGACCTCCGTGCTCGACAAGGCCGCGCTCGTCTTTGGTCAGATGGACGAGCCCCCGGGTGTGCGCCTGCGCGTTGCTTTGTCGGGCGTGACCATGGCCGAGTACTTCCGCGACGTTCAGAACCAGGATGTGCTGTTGTTCATCGACAACATCTTCCGCTTCGTGCAGGCCGGCTCGGAGGTGTCCACCCTCCTCGGCCGCATGCCCTCCGCCGTGGGCTACCAGCCCACTCTCGCCGACGAAATGGGCGAACTGCAGGAGCGCATCACCTCAACCCGGGGCAAGTCGATCACCTCGCTCCAGGCCGTGTACGTGCCCGCTGACGATTACACCGACCCGGCGCCGTTCACGTCGTTCACCCACTTCGACGGCACCACCGAGCTGTCCCGCGACATCGCGGCGCTCGGCATCTACCCGGCCGTGGATCCGCTGGCATCGTCGTCGACGATCCTCGACCCGCTCGTCGTCGGTGACCGTCACTACCAGACGGCCCGTCGCGTGCAGGAGGTCCTCCAGCGCTACAAGGAGCTGCAGGACATCATCGCCATTCTCGGTCTCGACGAACTGTCCGAAGAGGACCGCATCACCGTCGACCGGGCCCGCAAGGTCCAGCGGTTCCTCTCCCAGCCGATGTTCGTCGCCAAGGCGTTTACTGGCCAGGACGGTGTGTTTACGCCCGTCGAAGAGACCATCGATTCCTTCGAGTCGTTGCTTGACGGTGATCTCGACCACCTGCCCGAGCAAGCCTTCTACATGGTCGGTGGCGCCGAGGAAGCAGAGCGCAAGGCCGCCGAGCTCCAGGCCGAGTCCTGATCGGCTGATCGGAACACTCCAAGAACAGAGGAACCATGCTCAACGTCCAGGTCGTCTCTCCCGAATCGGTGTCGTATACCGGTGAGGCTTCGGTGGTCGTCGCTCGCACTGTCGAGGGTGGCGATATTGCCTTCCAGCCCGGTCACATCCCGTTCATCGGGATCCTCCAGGTGTGGTCGGTCGACGTCGTCAAAGATGACGGATCGCGCGACACGTTCGCCGTCCACCGCGGCTTCGTTCAGGTCAGCGACACCGATATCACGATCCTGTCCGACGTGTCGGAGGCCAAAGACGAGATCGACGTGCCCCGAGCTGAGCAGGCCCTCGCTGAAGCGGAACAGGCCCTCTTGGCCGACGCCGACGATTCAGGTGCGGCCTCCGACAAGGCCCGTGCGAAAGTGCGGATCCGGGTGGCGGCCGGCGAGTAGCCCCGCCTGATCATCAAGATCACTGAACGAGCCGGGTCTCTGGGTCCGGCTCGTTGGCTTTCAGCCCGGGAAGGCGGATCGGTGAGGCCGACTACGCCGAGGCTGCGCCCGCTTCTAGAAGCCGAATGGGGTTTCGGCGATGCCGGTCGCTTTGGTGCCCTCGATGGCCAAGAGCGCTCTAGGTCGGACGCCATCGCGGCCCGGTGTTGCAGGCCGGCCTTGTTCGTCGCCGATCGTCGTCACGAACAGCGTTCTGCGGTCTTCGCCGCCGAACGCCGACATCGATGGATTCTCGAGCGGCACGTCGATCCGGTCGGTGACCGTGCCGTCGGGTTCAAGCCGATGCAACGCGCGACGGTTGTCGACATCGGCCCTGTCGACCTCGTAGAGCACATTCTCGATGGCGAGTACGAGCACACCCGGCCGATCCGTCAGGGCAATCGTTCCGACTCGCCCCGGAAGGCCGCGCCGCCCGCGGGATCGAAGCGGTGCACGACACAGGCCTCAATGTCGGTCCAGTAGAGCGCCTGGTCGAGCTCGGACCAGACGGGACATTCGCCGAGGCATGCCGGGGTATCGATGGCGACGCTGACGGTGCTCACGGGACGACGCTCTTGGCCACGTCGGCCTCGCAGGTGACGCAGCGGTGGAGATCGACGGGGCGGCCGGGTCCTACGAGGAGTGTCATGATGCGCATCGGGGAGTATCCAACCTTGCCCTTCTCACTGGGGTGGGTGGGGCGGGCCCTTGGCCGCTCGGTTCAGTACTCGATGTCGGAGTACTCGCTGACCTTCTCCAGCCGGTGGCGGGCCGTGACCTGGCGGACCGTTCCCGACTTTGATCGCATCACGAGCGATTCGGTCGTGGCGCCCTGACTGTCGAAGTGCACGCCGGTGAGCAGGTCGCCGTCGGTGATGCCGGTGGCGGCGAAGAAGCAGTCGTCACTCTCAATGAGGTCGTTGACGGTGAGGATGCGGTCAAGATCGTAGCCCTGGTCGATGGCCTGCTGACGCTCGCGATCGTTGCGTGGCCAGAGCCGTCCGAGCTGCTCGCCCCCCATGCACTTGAGTGCAGCGGCGGTGATCACCCCCTCGGGCGTGCCACCGATGCCGATGAGGATGTCGGCGCCGGCGTCGGGCCAGGCGGTCGAGATGGCGCCGGCGACATCGCCGTCGGGGATGAGACGGATCCGGGCGCCGGCCTCGCGCACCTCCCTGATGTGGTCGGCGTGTCGGTCGCGGTCGAGGATGACGACGGTGAGATCTTGTACTTCCTCACCCTTGGCCTTGGCCACATTGTGGAGGTTCTCGGTGATCGACGCGTCGAGGCCGATCGCCCCCTTTGCTTCGGGGCCGACCGCGATCTTCTCCATGTACATACACGGACCGGGGTCGAACATGGTACCCCGGGGCGACACGGCGATGACGGCCAGCGCGTTGCCGCGACCGAGGGCGGTCAGGGTCGTGCCGTCGATCGGGTCGACGGCGATGTCGGTCTCAGCGTCGGTGCCATCACCGATGCGCTCTCCGTTGTAGAGCATCGGCGCCTCGTCCTTTTCGCCTTCGCCGATGACGACCACGCCGTCCATCGACACGGATCGGAGCATGTGGCGCATGGCATCGACGGCGGCGCCGTCAGCCCCTTCCTTGTCACCCCGGCCCATCCAGCGGGAGGCGGCCAGCGCCGCCGACTCGGTGACTCGGACCAGCTCGAGTGCGAGGTTGCGGTCCGGCATGATGGGAGCGTTCGCCATGTCCCGGACGGTAGTCGAATCGGATGGTGAGGGCTGCCCAGTGAACATGCAAACATGGCGTCGTGCCTTCGTTTCCCAACCCGTTCCGCCGCAATGAGTCCGACGACAATCCCGACCTCGTCGACGACGAGGAGGATCTGGTCGATGACGCTGAAAGCGAGTGGCTGGCCTACGAACTGCACGAGTGGGCGTCGGAGACCCGGGCGATGCTGGCCCAACTGTTGATCGCTGACCAGGTGCCGCACTCGTGGCAAGGCACCACCTTGCTGGCGCACGAGTCGATCGAGGAAACCGTCGACTCGTTGATCGAGGAGGCCGAGTCGGCCGAGAACACCGACCTCGACCCCGACAAGGAGCAGGTCGCCTTCGAGATGGAGGGCTGGTCCGCTGAGCTCCAGGCTGCTTTGGCCGAGCGACTCGGCGCTGCAGCAGCACCTCACGAGTTCGATGCCGATGGTGACCTCGTCGTGCACGAGGAGGATGAGGAGCAGGTCGAGATGGTGATCGAGGATCTGCTCGCCCGTGCGGCTGAAGAGGGCTTGGAGGAACTCGACGGTCTCGAGGTCAACGATCTGCTGTCTTACATGTTCACCGCCACCGATCGGTTGCGGCGCAACGTTCACGATGGCCCCGCCGTTTTGGCCGCCGTCGAGCACGGGCGCCGCATTGCCGGCGTCGCCACTCCCTTTGGTTTCGGAGCGTCGCAGTGGTCGGCGCTGCGCCAGCGTTGTGAAGAACTGATCGAACTGCTTGAGGCCGACGACAGCGAAGATGGGGACATCGTCGATCTCGCTCAACGAATGCGGGATTCGCTCCAACGCGTGATCTGACGCCGAACAAGGAGTAGGCATCGTCGGAGTTCTACGCTTGGAAACTGAATGTTGTTGGCAGAACTCGAGGTGTTCCACTCGCGTCCGATCGCGCCTACCCGACGGGTCGCGCTCGGCAATATGTTGCTGCCCTGTGACCCTGGACCCGGCGTCGGTGGCGTGCTCCTCGGTGCTGTCGCAGCCCGTTTCACGCCAGAGCTCGATCCCGACCTCATCCCTGATCTGGTGTCGCTGACCCACGAAGTCGAGGCCGGTCGGCGGATTCCTCAGCCGCGTCTGCGGCACCGGCTTCAGGAAGACCGCATCGGTCTCACCCGAAGCGCGCATCGGCTGTTCCGTCACGATGAGGATGGCGAGTTGAGCCTGTCGTTCGCAGAGGAGCGCAGCCTGCCCGGGCAGATGGTTCTCGGCGCGATCTACGCCGTGCAGTCGTTGCCGTTGCATCTGCGCGGTGCGGTGCTGTCGTCGATCCGTCGGGGTATCTCGTGGAACGGCGACATCGGGCCGGCGTTGCTCGTATACCTCTCCGGCCGAGGCTCGGGTTCGCTGCAGGCTGATGCACTCGCCGACCCCGTCGGGTGGGCGTTGCGGACCCTTGGTTTCGACCTCGAGGCCGGTACGCCCGAGCGGTCCGCCATCCAGCGATCGTTCCGTCAGAGCCTGATCGAAGCCCATCCGGATCACGGCGGTGCCGACGACGAAGCAGCGCAGCGGATCGCCGACATCACCGAGGCCCGGCGTATTCTTCTGGCCTCGTGAGTGCACCCGCTGGTCTTCTGCTGACGCACGGCGCCGGTGGTGGCGCCGACCATCGTCTCCTCGTCGCACTCGAGGACCAGCTCGACATTCCGGTTCGCCGAATGGAGTTCCCGTACCGCGCCGAAGGCCGCAAGGCGCCCGATCGGGCCCCCAAGCTGATCGCGTCAGTGGTCAAGGGGGCCGAACGGTTTGCCGCCGAGTTCGGCTGCGATCCAGCTGAGCTTGCGTTCGGTGGGCGCTCGATGGGCGGCCGAATCTGCTCGATGGCGATCGCCGAAGGCCTGCCGGCCGCCGCCGTCGTGCTTCTCAGCTACCCCCTCCATCCGCCGGGCAAGCCTGAGCGTCTTCGCATCGAGCACTTTCCCGACCTCGCCGTGCCCTCGCTCTTCGTCAACGGAGACCGTGATCCGTTCGGCACGCCCGCCGAACTCGCTGAACACATCCCCGCTATCGCCGGGCCGGTCGATGTCCACTGGCTCGAGGGGCAGCGCCATGACCCCAAGCCCGTCTTCGACGACGAGATCATCGAGGTGGTCGGCCGGTTCCTCTCGGGCCTCTAGCCTCGAATCGATGCTGGAACGGATTAAGAGCCTCGAGAACGAGCTGCGTGACGTCGAGATCCGCCTGGGAGACCCGGCGGTGCAGTCTGACCCACGCCAGCTCGCCGATCTCGGCCGCCGGTTCAAGCAGCTCGAGGCGGTCGTCGCCGTGGCCCAGCGGTTGCGGAGTGCAGCCGACGACATTGTGGAGTTCAGGGAGATGCTGTCGGCGACCGAGGGCGACGATCGCGACGAGATGCGGGCTGAGATCGAGCGGCTCGAGGCCCAGGTCGTCACCGACGAGGAGCAGCTGCGGGTCCTGTTGTTGCCTCCCGATCCCAATGACGGCCGCAACGTGATCCTCGAGATCCGGGGTGCGGCCGGTGGCGAGGAGGCCAACCTCTTCGCCAAGGACCTTTTCGATATGTTCGAGTCGTTCGCCAAGCGGCAGGGCTGGCGCATGGAAGTCATGTCGGCATCGCACAGCGATCTTGGCGGCTTCAGTGAGGTCACCGCCATGCTGTCGGGCGATGCCGTGTGGACCCGAATGAAGCACGAGGCCGGCACCCACCGGGTGCAGCGGGTGCCTGTCACCGAAAGCCAGGGCCGCGTGCACACCTCATCCGCCACCGTGCTCGTGATCCCAGAGGCCGACGAAGTCGAGATTGAGGTCGACGATAACGACCTTCGGATCGACACCTACCGGGCGTCGGGCCCGGGCGGTCAATCCGTCAACACGATGGATTCTGCTGTGCGCATCACCCATCTCCCCACCGGTGTGGTTGTGTCGATGCAGGACGAGAAATCCCAGCTCAAGAACAAAGACAAGGCGTTGAGGGTGCTGAAGAGCCGCCTGCTCCAGCTCGAGCAGGAGAAGGCCGACGCCGAGGCCGCGGCACTGCGCGGCTCTCAGGTCGGCTCGGGCGATCGCTCCGAGAAGATCCGGACGTACAACTACAAGGAGAACCGGGTCACCGATCACCGCATCGGTCTCACGATCCACAAACTCGACCGAATCGTGGCCGGCGAACTCGACGAGATCAGCGATGCGTTGATCGCCGAGGAGCGCCGCCGGCAACTCGAGGACGACGAGTGAGCGACAACGATCCTGAGGCTGCGAATCTCGACGGCACCGTCAACTGGTCCGAGCTCCTCGCGGAGGCCACCACTCGCTTCGAACGGGCAGGGCTCGAGTCACCGGCAATCGACGCCCGTCGCATCGTCGAGGAGGTCACCGGCAGGGAGCCGAGCGAGTTCTACGGTGTGCTCGATACCCCTGCCACCGTGCGCGGCGTAGCTTCGTTCGACCGACTGGTCGCCCGCCGCGAGGGTGGCGAGCCCCTCCAGTACGTCGTCGGCCGGTGGGGATTCCGTCACCTCGATCTCATGGTCGACCGTCGGGTACTGATTCCGCGGCCAGAAACCGAGGTCGTTGCCGGGCTTGCGATCGAAGAAGTCGTCGCTCGAAGCGGCGCCGGACGTGAGGTGGTCGTCGCTGATCTCGGCACGGGATCTGGTGCTCTCGGCTTTGCCATCGCCACCGAGTGTGCCGCCGCACGCGTGCTCGCCACCGACCGGTCTCCCGATGCGCTCGCCGTGGCGCAGGCCAACCTCGCCGGGCTCGGCCGGGCCGCCGGCCGCGTGAGTCTTCACGAGGGCTCGTGGTTCGATGCCTTGCCGGCGAGCGTGCGTGGCGCGATCGACGTTCTCGTCTCCAACCCGCCGTACATCGGCGACGATGAGGAGCTTTCCGCCGTCGTGGGCGAGTGGGAGCCTTCGGAGGCGCTGCGGGCCGGTCCCGTCGGCGACGAGGATCTGCAGACGATTCTTCAGGGTGCTGACGAGTGGGTGGCGCCGGGCGGTGCCGTCGTGCTCGAGATGGCCCCCGACCAGACTGCAGTGATCGCCGACCGGTTTTGTCAGGCCGGTTGGCAGGCGTCGGTTCACGGCGATCTCGCCGGACGCGACCGCGCCGTCGTCGCCCGAAAGCGGGGCTGAGGGCGAGCCTCGGGCCTAGGATCACGGCGTGCGCATCGCTGTTGGTTCTGATCATGCCGGGTTCCACCTCAAGCAGGAGCTCGCCGACCACATCCGCGCTTCCGGCCATGAGATCGTCGACTGCGGCGCCCACTCCGACGACCGGGTCGATTATCCCGACTTCGGCGCTGCGGTCGGGCGGGCAGTGCGCGACGGTGACGCCGACGCCGGTCTGTGCGTCTGCGGCAGCGGCATCGGCATCGCGATGGCAGCCAACAAGATGGACGGCATCCGGGCCGCAACGGTGCACGATGTCACGAGCGCCCGGCTCACCAAGCAGCACAACGACGCCAATGTCATCTGTATCGGAGAACGACTGACCGGTCCCGAAGTCGCGAAAGACTGTGTCGATGCCTATCTGGCTGCCGAGTTTGAGGGTGGCCGGCACGAGGGTCGGGTCGCCAAGCTCGACGCTCTCGGCGGCGAATCCGCCTGACGGGACATTTGGGCGTTCTTTCGGTCGTCGACACGGCTGCGGCGCGGCGGCACCGATACGCTTTCCACGTTCCACTCTGGAGGTGACACCATGCCGTGGCCCAGCAGCGCCGACGATCCCGCCCTGAAGCTCATCCGCGATGAAGAGATTCGTCAGAACTCGACCATCCAGCTGATCGCCAGCGAGAACTTCGCCTCGCCCGCCACGATGGCGGCCACCGGGTCGGTGCTCACCAACAAGTACTCTGAGGGCTACCCCGGCAAGCGGTACTACGGCGGCAACATGGTCGTCGACCAACTCGAGGACCTCGCCCGTGACCGCATCTGTGAGGTCTTCGGTGCCGACCACGCGAACGTGCAGCCCCACGCCGGCGCCATCGCCAACATGGGCGTCTACCAGGCCCTCCTTGAGCCGGGCGACACGATCCTCGGCCTCAGCCTCGACCACGGCGGCCACCTCACCCACGGTTCGCCGGTCAACTTCTCCGGTCTGCAGTACAACTTCGTTAGCTACGGGGTGACCGCCAGCGACGAGCGCATTGACATGGAAGAGGTGCGCGCCAAGGCTCACGAGCGCAAGCCCAAACTCATCGTGGCTGGCGCTACCGCGTACCCGCGCATCATCGATCCGGCGCCGTTCCGCGAAATCGCCAACGAGGTCGGTGCTTTGCTCATGTTCGACGCCGCTCACATCGCCGGTTTGATCGCCGGTGGCGTGCATCCCAACCCGATGCCGTATGTCGACGTCATGACCTTCACCACGCACAAGACCCTCCGGGGCCCGCGTGGTGGTTGCATTCTGAGCCGTGCTGAGCACGCCGCCGCCATCGACAAGGCCATGTTCCCGGGCCTGCAGGGCGGCCCGCTCGAGCACGCCATCGCCGCGAAGGCCGTCGCCTTCGGTGAGGTTCTCGACTCGTCGTTCAAGGCCTACGCCCAGCAGGTCGTCGCCAACGCCGCCGCACTCGCCGAGGCGCTTACCGGTCATGGTTTCCGCCTCTGCTCGGGCGGCACAGACAACCACCTGCTGCTCGTCGATCTGCGCACCTTCGATGCCGACCTCACCGGCAAGGAAGCCCAGGCGGTGCTCGACGATGCCGGGATCAGTCTCAACAAGAACACTGTGCCGGATGATCCCCGCTCACCGTTTGTCACCTCGGGCGTGCGGATCGGCACCCCGGCGGTCACGACGCAGGGCATGGGCACCGAGGAGATGGCGATCGTCGCCGACCTTATCGCTCGTGCACTGCGCAATCGGGGCGATGCCACCGCCGTCGCTGACGTGAAAATGGAGGCCGAGGCGCTGTGTTCCCGGTTCCAGCCTTACCCGGAACTCGGGGCCTGATCGAGGCCTGAGGTCGAGGACTATCACGTGCCTTCGCTCTTGGCGTACGTCATCGTTGGCGGTGCTGCAGCGCTGGTCACCTTCGTTTGCGTTCCCATCATGATCCGGTTGGCGCCGCGCCTCGGCACCATGGTCCCGCCTTCCGAGCGCCACGTACACACCAGGCCCACCCCAACGGCGGGTGGAGCGGCCATGATCCTCGGTGTGATCGTGGCGGCGGCTATCGCCGCCGTACACCCCGAGTTTTCTGAGGTTATGCAGGCGCGCACCGAGATGGTGGGCGTGGTCGTCGCTGCCTGCGTGATGTGGAGCGTCGGGTTCGTCGACGATCTCCGGGAGATCTCGGCGCCAGCGAAGATCGCAGGGATGGTCCTCTCGGGCGGCATCCTGTCGCTTACGGGCGTGTCGATTCTCGTGTTCCGAGTGCCGTTTTTCGACCTGCTCGTTCTCTCTGCCGACTGGTCGTTCTTCGTCACGGTCGTTTGGGTGATCAGCATTGCCAACATCGTGAACCTGGTCGACGGCCTCGACGGCCTTGCTGCGGGCATCGTGGCCATCGCTGCGGGAACCTTCCTGCTTTACGCGCTCCGACTCGGCGATGAGGCGGTGTTGGATCCGGCGAATCCCGGTGGCCTATGGGCGGTGATCGCACTCGGGTTGTGCCTTGGGTTCCTGCCCCACAACGTGTATCCCGCCCGGATCTTCATGGGTGATGGCGGAGCGTTGCTGCTCGGCCTCCTGATGGCGGCATCGACGATGAGCGTCGGCGGCCGAACCAGTGCGGAGTTCTCCGGCCAGGCGTTTTTCTTCTTCGCCCCGATCTTCATCCCGCTGGTGATCCTTGGCATTCCGATCCTCGACACACTCTGGGCGATCCTGCGTCGCACAATTAGCCGCCAGCGGTTGTCGACTGCCGACAAGAAGCATCTACATCACCGTCTCGTGAACCTCGGGCATGGACACCGGCGTGCCGTGCTGATCCTGTGGGCGTGGACGGCGTTGCTGTCGGCGCTGGTGCTCTACCCGACCTACACTGGCGATGGCGATGCGATTGTTCCGATTGGCATCTTGGCGCTTGCGCTTAGCCTTTTCTCGGTGCTCCATCCGCGGCTTCGTCCGGTGACACTGCCTCAGTCTGAAGAGACTGTCGTCGCCGATGAGTAGCGGCTCAGATCACCTCGACGGGGACACCAAGCGGTAGCCCGATCCGTTCGACCAGCAGGCTGATGTCGTCGTTGTGAACGCGGATGCAGCCCGACGAGACGTTGGTGCCGAGGCTGGACGGATTGTTGGTTCCGTGGATGCCGAGCTGGCCTTCACCGCCGGCAAATTCGGTGAGTACCTCCGAGTAGCCCGACAGGCCGTAGGCGTAGGTCCCGTAGACCGAGTCGGGGGTCGGCGGTTGCAGCAACTCGGTGGTGTAGTAGCGGCCGAGCGGGGTGGGCGCGTCCTCGCGGGCCACGCCGACCGTGGTCTCGAAGATCGGGACACCGCGTTCGGACAGCCCCAGCACGAAATCATCGAGTCGGACCTGGATCTCGTAGTTGTGACGGGTTAGGAGGACGTCGGCGCCGCTGACCCAGCCGACGTTCCCGTTGGGTCGGGTGGGCAGGAGCACTCGGTAGTTCTCAAGCCCATCGAACTCCTCAACCAAGAAGACAAGCGGGCCGCCGCTCGGGATCGGGTTGTCGAAGGTGAAGAGGATGTCGTCGCCACCCGGGGAGTCGGTGACGGTGACCGTCGAGACGATCGCTTCGGCGACGAATGACAGGCCTGGAAGATCCTCGGGTGGGATGTCGAACGGGTAGGGCGAGTTCTCCTCGGCGGGGGCGACGGTGTCGTTGTCGCCCGCCGGTGTCGCGGTTGTGGTCGTCGTGGTGGTGCGTGGCCCGCCCGGGGCGAGTTCGAGTTCGGTGCCCGCCCACTCGTCAAGCAGCGAGCGTTCGGGTTGCGCGCAGGCGGTGAGCCCGAGTGCGCTCGCCCCAAGCAGGAAATGGCGTCGCTGCATGGTCACGACGGTACCGGCCCGGACCGTCGGGCGGAGCCACGTCAGGCATCTTCCGGATTCAATTCCTCGAGTTCGGCACCCGCCGTCTCCGGGAATCGGGTGAGTACCAGGAGGGCGACGAGGAGTGGGCCGATGCCGAGCAGGGCGATCGCTGGCGCAATCGCGTCCCACTGGTCGGAGAGCCAACCGACACTCACGAGTCCGATTGCGCTGCCGATCACACCAGCGGTGACGATCAGGGCGTTGGCGCGGCCTCGATCATGAGTGCCGAAGAGTTCGGGGCCGTAGACCGCCATCGCCGGAACACCGACGGCACCGATGACATTTCCGGCAAGCCTGGCCGCCCACATGGCGGGACCGGCGAAAACGAACGAGAGCGTTGTGCCCGTGACGCCGGTGATGATTCCGAGCGCCGCTGTTTTGCGGCGACCCCATGTCTCGGACAGATGCCCGCCGATCAACACTCCGATCCCGATTGGCGTGGCGGTCACGAGTGTGAAGACCGTGATGTCGGCGCCGCTGAAGCCGCGCTCATCACGTAGGAATTCGTTGTGAAACCCGCTCGCCGGGGCAGCGAAGAGGGCAAGCAGCAGCAGACTCGTGCCGAGAAGGCCGAAACGGATCCGACGTCGCTCTCGGTCGGTGTCGCTCAGGACGATCTGCTCCTCGGCATGTTCGGCAAAACGCCGGGTTTCCGGCAGGCGCCGCCACGCCCACACGATGACGACGATGCCGAGGGACGAGAGAAGGTAAATCGCTCGCCAGCCTCGGATTGAGAGGTCGGCGAGGGGCAAAACCCACACCGCCATACCGGAACCGAGACCGGCGCTCATGGTGAGCACAGACGCAGCCCACGCACGACTGCGGGCCGGCATTTCCTCCACCGCCATGATCGCGATGAGGATGCCGAGCGCGGTTGAGAGGCCCCGGGCAAAAAGCTGGGTGCCGCCGAGCGAGACCAGACCGGGGGAGAGCCCCCCGAGGAAGGTGAGCACGCAGCTCGACACGCCGGTGAACAGCAACAGCGGCCGTCGGCCGCGGCGATCGGCGAGGAACGACATGATCAAGGTGACGAGCACCCCGAATCGCACGATGCCGAACACGACGCCCTGGGCGGTGTTGCCCCGCCCGAACTCGTCGATCGCGAACGAAAGCGTCTGGGTGAGGACGGTGCCGAGATAGCCATCGACGATCTGCACGGCGCACAGCAGGCCGAGGGTTGATGCGGCGTGCGCTGACAGGCGATCTGGTGGTGCCCACCAGTACGAGAACTGTTCCTGACGGTTGGCGATCGCTCGCCGTATGGGCCAGGCGAAGAGCCAGCCCCACACGGGGATCCCGAGCCGGTAAGTCGTCGTCTCGACGACGTCGTTGCGTCCGTCAGGCCGGGCGGTGGCGTTGATCGTGCGTCGATACGAGCGGAACGGACCCTCCTCGAGACTCCATTCGTCGGTGCCGGTCGCTCGTTCGGCGACGACGTCGACCCGCGGCTCCCGCCGTTCGGCGAGCTCGGTATCGGTGCACTCAAGATGCGTTCGGACGACGGTCACGAACTCTGATGCTACGGCCCGTATCCTGGCGCCCGATGGAGTCACCCAACCTGCTGGATGATCCTCGGGCTGAGCACCTGTCCGCTGCCGCCCGGCGCTTGCTTCGTCGTCCCCGCCCGCGTTATCGCGGCGTGCTTCATCGCTGGGCGGCTTCGGCCTGCGTCCCGATCGGAATCTGGGCAGTGATCGTTGCCGACGGCACCATGGCCTCGATCGCCATGTCGGTTTTTGCGGCCGGTGCGCTCTTGATGTTGGGGGCCAGTGCGATTACCCATTCCCGCGATTGGCCGATCGAATGGGTTGAGATGCTGGTGCGACTCGATCACTCAGCGATCTTCGTCATGTTCGCCACGTCGGCCACACCGATCGCCCTCATGGTGATGGACGGCAACCGCAGCGTCACCCTCCTCGTGTTCGCCTGGACGGGGGCCACCGCGGGAGTGGTGCTCGAGTATCTGCCGTTCCACCCTCCTCGCGGGCTGGTGAACTCGATCTTCTTGACCTTCGGCGCCGGATTCCTGCTCTTCTTGCCGTGGCTCATCGACGGACTCAGTGGCCCGCAGCTATGGCTGCTGTTGGGTGGTGCGCTGCCCTATGTGATCGGGGCCCTCATCGTCGGGTCACAGTGGCCGGATCCGTGGACCGACGTGTTCGGCTATCACGAGATCTGGCACGTCCTGGTGGTGCTCTCCGCCGGTCTCCACTACTGGCTGGTGATGGATGTCACCGGCGTGGTCTGAGCGCTCGGCGCATCGGCGCCGGGTTCACATCGTGAAGGTACGGGGCCAGTCGTCGGTGCGGATCACCGCGTCGCTGCCGCCGTCGACAAATATGACCGAGCCACAGGCGAACCGGGCCGCAGGGGAGAGCATGAACATGATCCAGGCGGCGATGTCGTCGGGTTCGGCACGACCGGTGGGCACGGGTAGCTGAGAGGTCAGCGGACCGAAGGTCGGGTCGTCGTCACCGCCCTTGAGCAGTGGGGTCTGCACTGCGCCCGGTGCGATCACGTTGAGACGGATGTCTTGCCCAACCCACTCCTCGGTGATCGACGCCCGACGGCACCAACGGGTGATGGCGGTCTTGCTCGCCCCGTAGGCGATGGCAGAGTTGAAGGGTGCCCCCGCTTCGGTGAGTATGCCGTCGATCGCGGCCCGGTCATGATCGAGGAAGGCGTCGACGAGTTCATCGGGGAGGTTGGGGGTGAGCGTGGTGGAGTTCGAGCCGATCTGGACGACTGAGGCCGCCTCGGACGCGGCGAGGGCCGGGCGCAGCCCGTCGATCAGTGCTTCGCTGCCGAAGTAGTTGACCTCTGCGATCAGATGGGCGTCGACTGGGGGCCCGAGGCCGGCGCCGGGGACGAGTCCGTCGAGTACGCCGTCGCATCGGTCGAGCACCGCCTCGACGGCGATCGCTCGCCCCTGATCGGTTGAGAGGTCGGCGGTGACTTCGGCATCGCGAAGGTCGATGCCGATGACGGTGTCGCCGGCCGCTTCGAGCATTGCTCGGGTTGCGGCACCGATCCCTGATGCCGATCCGCTGATCGCGATGGTGCGCATTGGCTGAATCCCCCTTGGTGCAGTGCACGATGATCGTCCCGGTGGGCCAGACTGGGCAAATGGATCACACCATCCGTCTCGATCGGGCCCGCCAGGACGGTGAGCGCATCATCACGCTGTGCACGGCGAACATGGAGGCACCGGTTCCCTCGTGCCCCGACTGGGACGGTGCCGGGCTGCTCAGCCACCTCACTCGGGTATGGCACATGCTCGCGATCATCGTCGACGAGCGGCGTGAAGGGTTCCCTGGCCGGGACGACTTCCCGCCACGTCCCGCTGAAGGGGAGGAGGCCGCCGGTGCGCAGGCCGCACTCGATCGGGTGATCGCCGCCATGGCCGCGGTGGAGCCGGGCACGTCGATGTGGTCGTGGGGCGCGACCCAGTCGATCGACTACTTCCATCGTCGCCTTCACCTCGAGAATCTCGTACACCGCGTCGACGCCGAACAGATAACCGGCATCTCGAGCGAGATCGACACTGATGAAGCGACCGATGCCGTCGCCGAACACTTCGAGGAATTCGTGCATCGTCGCCCCGAGCGCCCATCAGGGTCGTTCCACATCCATCGCACCGATGGTGACGGCGAGTGGACCGCGAAGGTCAAGGACGACCGCATCGTCATCACCGAAGAACACGCCAAGGGTGATGCAGCGGTGAAGGGCACCGGCCCGGAACTTATGCTTGCCATGTTGGGCCGGGCTCCGGTCGACTCGCTGCAGGTCTTCGGTGAGGCATCCCTCGTCGAGGAGTGGTTCGCTCTTTGTCGATGAGCGACGATCGCCCAACCCCCACGGGCCTCACCGGAGGTTCGAACCTCGACCAGATGATGCCGGTCGTGCTGTTCTTCGTCCTTTTCAACACGGTCGGCATCATCTGGGCCGTGATTGCCGCCACCGCCTGGTCGATCAAGGCGGCGGTCGGCCGCCGCAACCGCGGTCTCGCGATCGGTTGGTGGCTCCCGAGCGTCACGACCTATCTGCTCGCCCGGGCCGCCGTCACCATCGCCGCCGACCGTGAGCTCATCGATTTCGGTATCAGCACCGAAGCGCTGTACTTCGGCATTGGATTCGCGACGAAGTTCCTGATCGGCATCGCTGTGGCCATCACCATCCTCATTGGTAAGCCGCTGCTCTCCTGGGCGACCCCCAAGGCGGTCCGACTCCCGCAGGAACTGCTCGTCGACCGCCGCTACACCCGGACGATGGCCAACGCCTCGTGGGTGATCGTGTTCTACGAGATCCTTTCGGCGATTTGGGATGTCTGGCTGTTCAACAACTCGGGATTCAACCTGTTCTTCCTCGCCCGGAGCGGCACCAACTTCATGTTTGCTTTCATCTGCATCACCGGCACGTTGATGTACGTCGATCGCAAGCTCGAACCCATCGAGAGCTACCCAGGCCTGGAGAAGATGCTCGAGAATGTAGGTCGCTCGTGACGCATGGGCCGCTCGTCGTCCTGCACGATCATCTCGACGGTGGAGTCCGTCCCTCGACCGTGCTCGACCTCTGTCACGCGGTCGGTGTTGCCACACCGGCCGACGATGCTGCGGCGCTTGGGGAGTGGATGACCATCACGCCGGGGATGGAACTCGTCGATGCATTCTCCAGGTTCGATCTGGTCAACGCCGGCCTGCAGACTGCGGACGCGCTTCGCCGGGTCGCACGTGAAGGGGTCGAGGATCTTGCAGCCGACGGGGTGATCCACGCCGAATTCCGGTTTGCTCCGCTGTTGCACACCGTCGCCGGGATGGCTCCCGCCGAGGCGATCGCCGCCGTCAGCGCCGGTCTCGACGAGGCCCATCGAACCACCGGGCTTGACGCCCGCACCATTGCGGTGATGATGCGCGACCAGCCGCTCGACATTTCGATGCAGGTTGTCGACGCCGCGATCGCCGCCGATGGTCGCGTCGTTGGGGTGGACGTGGCCGGTATCGAGCCCGGCTTCCCGGCCGAACTGCACCGCCCTGCCGTTGAGCGCGCAGCCGAGGCCGGACTCGGCGTGACGATCCACGCCGGCGAGATGGACGGTCCGCACCAGATCGCGAGCGCGCTGACGTGTGAGCCTTCCCGTATCGGGCACGGCTGGCGCATCATCGACGACTGCACCGTCGAGAACGGTCGCATCACTGCGCTCGGCGATACCGCCGCCGCCCTGCGGGCCTCCGACGCACACCTTGAGGTGTGCTTGACCTCCAATGCCTGTCTCGGTCAGTCGGTTGCCGAACATCCGGTGCGGATGCTCGCCGATGCCGGCTTCCGTGTCGGCCTCAACCCCGACGACCGAACGATCACCACCACCACATCACGCCGTGAGTTCGAACTCGCCCGCGATCTGCTCGGCATGACCGATGTCGAACTCGCGGCGATGAGTGAGCGAGCCGCCGTTGCGGCCTTCCTGCCCGACGCCGACCGGGCTGCGCTCGTCGAACGGGTCCGAACCGGCTGGGACATTGCAGTGCCCCGCCTTGTCCATCTCGCTGAGCGCAAGGTGTGGGAGTCGTGCCGCACCTCTGGCGTCTATCTGCCGACCGAGTTCGGTCGCGATGGCTTCATCCATCTCTCGGGCTTGCATCAGGCGCTCACCCCGGCCAACCGCTTCTACGCCGGTCGTCGCGATCTCGTCGCACTCGTCGTCGACGCTCACCTGATCTCGAATGCCCTCGTGTGGGAGCCCGGCATCGGCACCCAGGAGTACTTCCCGCACCTGTTCGGCGCGCTCGGAGCTGATGCGGTGCTGGCTGAGATCCCATTTGCACCGGAGACCGACGGATCCTTCATGTTGCCGCCCGACCTCGTGAAGGCTGTGAGGCGCTGAGTCAGCTCTCGGTCTCGCCCAGGATCGGCGCCATCGGATCGACCCCGAACTCTCGGAGCATCTCGCCGTAGTCGGCGCCTCGGCGAAGGTTCTGGCCACCATCGACAGCGATGTTCTGGCCGGTGAGCCATGCCGACTCCGGGCCGACCAAGAAGCGGACCATCTCGGCGATGTCGCTCGGGTCGCCGATGCGGCCGAGTGGGATCAAGGGCATGTAGTCGTCGAGCAACTTGCCGCCACCGGTGATCGGTGTCATAAGTTCGGTGCCGACAATGCCGGGCTGGATGGAGTTGACCCGGACGCCGAACTCGCCCATTTCGTCGGCGGCGATGCGGCAGAGGTGGTCGAGCCCGGCTTTCGCGGCCCCATAGGCGCCGAGGCAGCGGAACGGGTCGGAGCCAGCATGCGACGAGCAGCCAATGATCGAGCCGCCGTGCTCCTGGCGGGCCATCTGGGTGCCGCCATGTTTGATGCACAAGAAGGTGCCGATGTAGTTGAGCTCCATCGTTGAGCGGATCGTCTCGACGTCGCTGGTGGCGAGGGGGCCGACACCCGTTGACCCGCCCGCGCAGGCGAAGAGACCGTCGAGCCGCCCGGTCAGTTCGGAAGCGGCGGCCACGACGGACTGGATCGATGCCTCATCGGTGACATCGGCGACCATGTGGGCGACGGTCGTGCCGTCGGTGGCGTCCGCCTTGATGCGTTCGACTGCGGCGATGAGCTTTTCCTCGGTGCGTCCGCAGATCATCACGTTGGCTCCGTCGGCGGCGAGCTTTGCGGCCGCTGCCTCACCGATGCCGCTGCCGCCACCCGTCACGAGCACCGAATAGCCTTTGATGGAACCCATGTCTGACCCCTTCCCCAGAACCGATTCGACACTAGTTTCGCAGCGCAACGACAACTGCATCGCTCCGCACGTCGAAGGTGACGCTGCAGCTTTCGTGCCGCAGTGTCTGTGTTGTCTGGGCGGTCAGCGGCGGCGGACGGCCACGGGGATCACGACCGCTCGCTCTTCCTCGTCCGAGGCAGCGAGGTCGACCTCGGCATCGAGCACCCATTCGTTGAACCCGGCCGGGTCACACAACGTCTGGGTGGCAAAGCCGGTGTCGAGATCGATCTCGCACCACTGCGCCGCCCGAGCGTCGGCATCGATGTGGATGTGGTCGTGCTCGTCCCAGTACGCCGCCATATCATCAGCGAGCTCGCCCTCGCGGCGGTGGGCGAGCTCGGTGACGACGCGGAACATCTCGTTGCGAACGAGCACCGTGAACGCCCGCTTGTTGGCGGTGAACGATGCGAGTGGGGGAGCTTCCACCGGTGCGTCGTCCTCGTCGGGGTTGCGGAGCTTCTCCCACTCGTCGAGCAGACTCGAATCGACCCGGCGAATCATCTCGCCGAGCCACTCGGTGAGATCGTCGAACTCCTCGGACTCGACGTCGACCGGCACGGTCTGCACCATGGCCTTGTAACAGTCGGTGAGGTAGCGCAGCACGGCACCCTCGCTGCGCTTTAGGCCATAGCGAGCGATGTACTGGTTGAATGTCTCGGCGTGCTCGAGCATGTCGCGCACGACCGACTTCGGCTGGACTCGGTCGCGCCCGACCCACGGGTGATGCCGGGCGAAGACCTCGAACGCCGGCGCGAGGAAGTCGGCCTCGGGTTTGGGCCAGGTGACCTGTTCGAGTTGCTCCATGCGCTGCTCGTACTCGACGCCGTTGCGCTTGAGTTCGGAGACCAGCGTCTCCTTGGCCTTGTCGAGTTGGGCGAGCAGGATGACCATCGGGTTGTCGAGGACGGACTCGATGACACTCAGCAACTGCCAGGCGAAGTCGGGTGCTTCCCGATCGAGGGCGTCGATCGCTTCGAGCGCGAACAGCGACAGTGGTTGGTTGAGCCGGAAATCGTCCTGCAGGTCGAGATTGATGCGGACCGGACGACCCTTCTCGTCGGGTTCGTCGAGGGCCTCGAGCACCTCGGCTTCGATCAGCGAGCGGTAGACGGCGATCGAGCGGCGGATGTGGCGGCGCTGGTTCTTGCGGGTCTCGTGGTTGTCGACGAGCAGGTTGCGCATCGCTGCGCAGCCGTCGCCGGGTCGATCGAGCACGTTGAGCATCATGGCGTGGCTCACCGCGAAACTGCTGTGGAGTGTCTCGGGCCGGCCCTCGCTGAGCCGAGCGAGGGTGTCGCCGTCCCAGTGGGCGTAGCCGCGCTCCGGCGGCTTGCGCTTGACCAGCTTCTTCTTCTTTTTGAGATCGGTAGCGGCCTTGGCCTCGGCCTTTTTGTTCTCGACCACGTGTTCGGGGGCCTGCACGACTACCGAGCCGGCGGTGTCGAAACCGCGGCGACCGGCCCGTCCGGCGATCTGCTGGAACTCCCGCACTGACAGCACTCGGACCCGGCGGCCGTCGTACTTGCAGAGCTGGGTGAAGAGCACCGTGCGAATCGGGACGTTTACGCCCACGCCGAGCGTGTCGGTGCCACAAATCAGCTTTAGCAGGCCCTGCTGGGCGAGCTTCTCGACAAGCAGGCGGTACTTCGGTAGGAGCCCGGCATGGTGCACCCCGATGCCGGCGAGCACGAAACGCTTGAGGTCTTTGCCGACGGGCGTGTCGAAGCGGAACCCGCCGACGGCGGCTTTCACTGCCTCCTTTTCGTCCTTGGAGAGTACGTCGAGGCTGGTGAGGCTCTGCGCCCGCGAGCTCGCCTCTTTCTGGGTGAAGTGCACGATGTAGATGGGTTGCCTGCCGTCGTCGAGCAGGTCGCTGATCGTTTCAAGGAGCGTGGTCTCGCGGTAATCGAAATCGAGTGGCACGGGCCGTTCGGCGCCCGAGACGAGCACGGTCTCGCGTGCCGTCCGCCGGCTCAGGTCTTCCTGGAGCCCGGCGGTATCGCCGAGGGTGGCCGACATCAGCAAGAAGTTCGGGCGACGAAGTTCGAGCAATGGCACCTGCCAAGCCCACCCTCGATCACGGTCGCCGTAGTAGTGGAACTCATCCATCACGACGAGGTCGACGTCCACGTCAGCGCCCTCGCGCAGGGATCGGTTGGCGAGGATCTCGGCGGTGCAGACGATCACGGGTGCATCGCTGTTGACGGCGGCGTCGCCGGTGACCATGCCGACGTTGTCGGCCCCGAGCGCAGCGACCATCTCGAAGAACTTCTCGCTTACCAGCGCCTTGATGGGCGCCGTGTAGACCGCGCGCTTTCCTAGGGCGACCATCGCGAACGCACCGGCAAACGCAACCATCGACTTCCCGGATCCGGTGGGTGTGGCGAGCACGACATTGTCGCCACCGAAAATCGAGATGATCGCTTCCTCCTGGTGCGGATAGAGCTCAAGGCCGCGACCTTCTGCCCATTCGAGGAAGGCGAACAGCAGGGTGTCGGGGGAGGTGTCGTCGGGGATGTGATCGAGCAGCGACGATTCAGGTGAAGGCAAGGTGGGATTCCTTCAGGCCGAACACGAACGCGTTCGGCATCTCGATGTGGGGCTCGTCGGTGAGACGCTCGAGATGGTCGACCCTCTGACGGAGCCGATCGAAGAAGGTGCGGATCTCCAAACGGGCTAACGAGGCGCCTAGACAGAAGTGGGTGCCGAAGCCGAACGAGATGTGGTGGTTCGGCGTGCGGGTGAGGTCGAAGGTCTCGGGGTTCTCGAAATGGGCTGGATCCCGATTCGCAGCGCCGTACGCCAGCAGCACCTGTTGGCCCTTACGGATGGTGCGGCCGTGGAGCTCGACGTCTTCGGTGGCGGCGCGGCAGAAGTTGTGGATCGGGGTAACCCAGCGAATGAATTCTTCGGTGGCGATCTCGATGTCGGCGCCGTCCTTAAGGAGCTGCCACTGGTCGGGCCGGTCGGCGAGTTCGAGCAGGGTACGAGCAATAACGGTGCGGGTGGTTTCGGCGCCGCCGTCGAGCAACAGCAGGCAGTCGGCGATGATCTGGTCAAGTCCGAACGCCTCACCGCCAACTTCGCCGCCTGTCGCGGACTCGACCGTGACCCACTTGGTCATCACGTCGTCCATCGGGCAGCCGTTGACGATGTCGGATTTCTTGGTCTCGTAGAGCTCGGCGCAGGCACCGGCGAACTCCATGGCCGAGATGATGCCCTCCTCTTCGTGGTAGCGCGGGCCGCCGCCGAGAGCGATCGTGGTTTCGGACCAGTGCTGGAGCTTCGGCCACATCTCGGTCGGAAAGCCGAGCAGGAGGCCGATCATCTGGGCGGGGAGGGGAGCGGCGAGTTCGGCCACAATCTCGCCTCGACCCCGCTCGAGCACGGGATCGAGGAGGGCGTCGACGGTGTCGCGAACTTCATCGTCCCACTGGCTCACGGCCCGCGGCGTGAACCGGCGCGAGACGAGGTTGCGGCGGGCGACGTGGAGTGGATCGTCGGTGCCGATGATCGAACGGTCCGCCGGAATGTTGGGCCGGTAGCCGCCCTTGTCCTTGTCGGAGTTGATGAAGACGTGCTTCTTCTTCTCGATATCGACGATGTCGTCGTAGCGGGTCACCACCCAGAGTTCGTTTGTCTCGTCCCACATGACGGGTTCGTTTTCCCGGAGCCAGGCGTACTTGGCGTAGGCCTCGCCGTCGACGTAGAACTCGCCGTCGAGGATGTCGAGTTGGCGGGGATTGATTGGCTCCATTCCCCGACTCTAGGAGGTCGGCAGGGCCGGGCCGAAACGGCGGAACCGTGCTCCTCGCTTGATCGATCTGTCCTACGCTCGAAGGTGAATCGCAAGGGAGCCCGATGGACACGATCAGCCTCGCCGCCGCAACAATCCTCGCCGGGCTGTCGGCCTGCTTGCTCTGCGGGTGGCGGGTCTCTGTCATCCCGGGAACAAGCCGAACCTCGTCGCACGTCTATGTCGAGACGATGCAGTCGATCAACCGGGCGATTTTGAACCCAGCCTTCTTCCTGGTCTTTCTCGGCGCGACCGTGGCGATCGCCGTAGCGACGGTTGTTTCGTTCGTCGACGACGCCAACGCCCAAGCCGGGCTGCTCGCCATCGCGTTCGTGCTATACCCCACGACGACGGTCGTCACCACGGCGGTTTGCAACATTCCGCTCAACGACCAACTCGAAGCCTTTGGCGCCAGCGGGGCGACCAGCGTCGAGGTCGATGCGGCCCGCGCTGCGTTCGAACGTCCGTGGAACCGCTGGCACGATGTTCGCACGGTGAGTTCGGCATCCGCTTTTGTGTTGTGCGTGCTCGCCGCGTTGGTCGACGTGAGCTGACGTGATCGACGCGCACCTCCACGTTGTCGACGTCTCGTCGGTGCAGGTGGAGGCCCATCTTGCGCCGAGCGGTGCCTGGTGGGAGCGGGTCGATCCGGCTGCCGAAGCCGTACTCAAGCGGGTTCACACGGCCGGCGTCGAAGGAACGGTCTTCGTGCAGGCGATTGCCGCCCACGGCTACGACTGCTCCTACCTCTTGTCGAATGCGCGCTCCGGCGTGGCGCTCGTCGGTGCCGTCGATCCCTTCGGTCCCGACCCAATTGCCGCCCTCGACACTCTCACTGATGCAGGGATCGACGGGCTGCGATTGTTCTCGATTCGATCGCCTCAACCCTGGCTCGCCGGTGATGTTGGCCGGGCGCTCGTGGCGAGATGCGTCGAACGTCGGGTCTGTCCGAGCGTATGTGTCCTGCCCGACGAGATCTCGGCGCTCGTTGAACTCGCTTCAGCGTTCCCCGACACCGAGTTCGCTGTCGACCATGTCGCGTTTGCCGCTGACGATGAGCAGCTCGCCGTGCTGGCTGCGCAGGCGAACCTGTGCCCGACCGTCACTGCGACATCGCCGGTGTCCATCGACACGGCGATGCGATGGTTTGGCGCCGACCGCCTGAGTTGGGGGAGCGATCACCCCCAGCACGGCGTCGAGTATCCGACCCCCGTCGACCTGAGCGCTGCTGGGCGACTTTGGTTCGGGGGCCCTGTCGACCAGTAGCGTTCGGCGCCATGAGTACCGAACGTCCCTTTCGAGTCCTCGGCCTTCAGCAGATCGCCATCGGCGGTCTCGACCTCGGTGGGCTGAGTCGCCTGTGGGTCGACACGCTTGGCGTCGAAAAGGTCGGCGAGTACGCGAGTGAGTCCGAGAACGTGCAGGAGGACGTCCTACGGCTCGGTTCCGGGGCGCACGCAGTCGAGATCGATCTGATGCAGCCGCTCGACCCAGAGTCGCGCCCGAAGGTGCACGATCCATCGCTCAACCATGTCGGCCTGTGGGTCGACGATTTGCCCGCGGCCGTCCAGTGGCTCACCGAGCACGGCATGCGCTTCACGCCGGGCGGTATTCGCCCCGGTGCGGCCGGTCACGACATCGTGTTCGTTCACCCCAAGGGCAACGACGAGTTCCCGCTATCGGGGGAGGGCGTGTTGATTGAGCTCGTTCAGGCCCCCGATGACGTCATCGCAGCGCTCGGCTGACGTTCCGCCAATCGGCCGTCTCGACCCGACCGCGTGCGGTCTCAGCGCGCGCCGGCTCACGGGTCAAACAGAGCTGCAACGCGAAACGGCCCGGGCCGAAGCCCGAGCCATTTCCAGAAACAGGTGATCGGAAGCGCGTCGATTAGTTGAGGCGCTCGACGATCATCGCCATGCCCTGGCCGCCACCGACGCACATCGACTCCATGCCGATGGTGGCGCCGGAATCCTCCATGCCGTTGAGCAGGGTAGTCATGATGCGGGCACCGGTCATACCGAAGGGGTGGCCGAGAGCGATCGCACCGCCGTTGGGGTTGAGCCTGTCGAGGTTGATGCCAAGTTCGTCGGCTGAGCCGAGGACCTGGACGGCGAAGGCTTCGTTGATCTCGACGTGATCGATGTCGCCGATGCTCATGCCGGCTCGGGCCATCGCCTGCTTGCAGGCATCTATCGGGCCGAGGCCCATGATTTCGGGGTTGAGGGCCGAGACGCCGCTGGACACGATGCGAGCGATCGGGTCGAGACCCATCGCCTTAGCCTTGCCGGCGCTCATCACGAGCACGGCGGCAGCACCATCGTTGAGCGGGCAGGCGTTGCCGGCGGTGACGGTGCCGTCGGGACGGAACACCGGGGCGAGGGTCGAGACCTTCTCTAGGGTGGTGCCGGGGCGGATACCGTCGTCCTGCGACACCACGGTGCCGTCGGGAAGGGTGTAGGGGGTGATTTCACGCTCGAAGAACCCGCGGGCGAGGGCGGCCTCGGCGCGGTTCTGCGACGAAACACCCCACTCGTCCTGACGCTCACGGCTGATGCCGGTGTGCTGCACCACGTTCTCGGCAGTCTGGCCCATCGCGATGTAGATGTCGGGCACGCCGGCGGGCGGCTGCCACCCATCGTTTCCGCCGGCGGAACGCTCCTTCGTGCGGGTCTCGGCATCGGCGAAGATCCCGTTGTGCGGGCCGGTGTCGGCGGCGCCGTGCATGTAGCGGCTGACGGTTTCGACACCACCGGCGGCGAAGCAGTCGCCCTCACCAGCCATGATCGCGTGGGCGGCCATGCGGATGGTCTGCAGCGACGACGAGCAGTAGCGGTTGACGGTGACGCCAGGAAGGTCGAGGCCCTGCTGGGCGGAGATCACGCGGGCGATGTTGTAGCCACCCTCACCGCCGGGCTGGCCGATACCCCAGATGACGTCTTCGACCTCGTTGGGGTCCATGTCGACCTTGCTGAGCACGTCGCTCAGGGTGTGGGCCGACATGTCGTCGGGACGGGCGTCGACCAGCGAACCCTTGTTGGCCCTACCGATCGGGGTACGGGACGTGGACACGATGACGGCGTCTGACATGGCTTCTCCTCAAGGGGGATCTCGTGAGCCAACGTTAACAACTGACAACGGTGGTGCGTTAGCCCCTAGTTCGGCGAAGGATTCGGCGGCAACGACGACCTGACGTATCGTCTGCACCCATGAGCGCGATCGACGTCGATAAGAACTGGCATCTACTGATCAACGGTGAATGGGTCGAGCCGGCCACTGGTACCTACGACGTCATCGATCCAGCCACCACGAAGGTTGTCGGTCGCGCACCGGAGGCGAGCGTTCAGCAGGCCGAGGATGCCGCAGCGGCAGCCAAAGCGGCGTCCGTCGCCTGGAAGAACACGTCGCCCACCGAGCGGTGTGCCGCGATCGGGCGTCTCGCAGATGAGGTCGCGAAACGTTCGGCGGATTGGGTGCCCACGGTGCAGGCCGAGACGGGTGCGCTCAAGAAGATCACCGAGACGCTGCAGGTCGGTGGTCCCGCGGTCGACCGTTTCCGCTACTACTCGAATCCCATCGATCTTGACGAAAGCCTCGCTCCCGTCCCTGTCGCCAAGGGACCGCTGGGCCCGGCCGGACTCATGTCGGCCCGGGTGAAGCACCAGCCGGTTGGTGTCGTCGCCTGTATCACCCCCTACAACTTCCCGATCACCAACGTGGCCGGCAAGATTGCGCCAGCGCTCGCCGCCGGCTGCACCATTGTCATCAAGCCGGCGCCGCAGGATCCGCTCGGCATCTTCCTGCTCGGTGAGGCGATCGACGCCGCTGGCTTCCCGCCTGGCGTGGTCAACATCGTGAACGGCGCCGGCCCGGAGGTCCCGGCTGCGCTCGTCGACACCAGCAACGTCGACATGATCTCGTTCACCGGCTCCACCGGTGTCGGCACCAAGATTATGGAGAACGGCGGCAAGACCATGAAGCGGCTTCTCATGGAACTCGGTGGCAAGGGTGCTGCGATCGTCACCGAGGATGCCGACATTGGCGTCGCCGCTCAGGCGATCGCCACCGTGTGGGGCTTCCACAGCGGCCAGATCTGCACGGCACCGACCCGCGTGATCGCCCACAAGGACATCTACGACCAGCTGGTCGAGACCCTCAAGACGTTCGCCGGGTTCATGCCGGTCGGCGATCCCAACGCCGATGGCACGATCGTCGGCCCGGTCATCACCGAACTTCACCGCGATCGCGTCGAGGCGTTCATCAAGAGCGGCACCGACGCCGGCGCCACCCTCGTCGTCGGCGGCGAACGTCCTGAACTCGACGGTTACTACATCGCCCCCACACTGCTCGCCGACTGCACCCCCGACATGCATGTGGTGCGGGAGGAGGCGTTCGGCCCGGTGATCGTGGTGATGCCCTATGAGGACGACAACCACGCCGTTGCCCTGGCCAACGACTCCGACTACGGCCTGTTCAGCTATGTCTTCTGTGGCGACACGAACCGTGCGTACGGGATCGGGCAGCAACTCGAGTCGGGCAACGTCGGTCTCAACGTCATCCAGCCCCACATGGAGGCCCCGTTCGGCGGTTTCAAGATGTCGGGTGTCGGTCGCGACCGCGGCAAGTGGGGGATCGAGGCCTACAGCGAAATCCAGTCGATCAACTGGATCGGCTGAACGCTTCGGGGAGCGACCCGGCTGACGTAGCGCGAGCGGGTGTCGGGTGCAGGATCTTGAACCGCAGTGGCGCGGTGGGAGAGGATCAGTCCGTGCAATCACCCCCGCTCGATGGTTTCCGTTTGATCGAGGGGTCGGCCTTCGTCGCCGCCCCATCAGGAGGCATGACCCTCGCTCAGCTTGGTGCTGATGTCATCCGTTTCGATCAGATCGGCGGTGGGATCGACTATCGGCGTTGGCCGCTGACCGACGCTGGCGAATCGATCTATTGGGCCGGCCTGAACAAGGGGAAGCGCTCGATCGCCGTTGACCTTCGCAGCGATCGGGCGAAGGAACTGCTCTCGGGCCTCGTTACAGACGCAGGCAACGTCCTCACCAACTTTCCGGCCCGCGGCTGGATGTCTCACGAGGCGCTGTCGGCGCAACGACCGGATCTGGTGATGCTCGCCATCACCGGCAACCGAGACGGCTCCACCGCCCTCGACTACACGGTGAATTGTGCGGTGGGGTACCCGACGGCGACCGGCCCGGCCGGCGAGCACGAGCCGATCAACCACGTGATGCCCGCATGGGATCTCATCTGTGGTCAGACCGCAGCCCTCGGCATGCTCGCCGCCGATCGCCACCGAACCCGGACGGGGGAGGGGTCATCGATGTCGCTCGCGCTGTCCGACGTCGCCTTCGTCGCCGTCAGCGCGCTCGGCCATGTCGCCGAGGCCCAGATCAACGGCAACGAACGTGAGCGGTTCGGCAACGATCTCTATGGTGCGTACGGCACCACCTTCACCACCGCCGACGGTGTCGTCGTATACGCGGTCGGCATCTCCCCGAAGCAGTGGTCGGGTCTCCTCGAGGCAACGAACGCCACGGAGGCCGTCGCAGAGATCGAGGCCGAGCACGGGGTCAGTTTCCGAGATGAGGGCGAACGCTTCGTGCACCGGGAGGCGATCACTGCTGCGATCGCTCCGTGGATCGCTGCTCACGGCATCGATGAGGTCGCTGCTCGCTTCGATGACCTCGGGGTCTGCTGGGGGCGCTACCAGACCTTCAGAGAGCTCGTTGACGACGACCCGCGGGTCTCGATCGAGAGCGAACTCTTCCGAAACGTCGACCAGCCGAACATCGGCACCTATCTCACGCCCGGTTCGCCCGTTGCGTTCGACGGCAAGCTCCCGGTCGAGCCGACCCCTGCACCTCGCCTGGGGGAGCACACCGAGGCCATCCTCGCCGAAGTACTCGGTCTCAGTGCTGCCGAGATCGGGTCGTTGCACGACGACGGCGTCGTCGCCTCGTGAACGACGACAAGCTTGAGTGGGTCTTCGTTTCGGGCGACAACCAGCAGCTAGCCGATCGCTATGATCGCTGGGCCACCCAGTACGACGCTGACCATAACGGGTGGGAATGGATCGGCCCGGCGAAGGCGGTCGAGCAGCTGCTTGCGCTCGGCAAGCTGTCGACGGTGCTCGACGCCAGATGCGGCACCGGTCGAGTCGGTGCCGAACTTGCCGCCACCGGTTGGGACGGCACGCTCGTTGGCGCCGCCCTGTCGGCCGGAATGCTCGCCGTTGCTGCCGAGACGGCCCACTACGAGCGGCTGGTGCAGGCATCGCTCACCGAACTCCTGCTCGAGGACGGGTGCGTTGATGCAGTGATCGCGACCGGAGTCTTCACGCACGGCCACGTTCGACCCGAAGCGTTTATGGAGGTGCTGCGAGTGGTGCGGTCGGGTGGTTGAGTGGCCATCACCTGTCGCAACGAGGTCTGGGCCGAGCTAGAACCGGCCGCTGCCGATAACGAGGCAGCCTGTCGCTGGTAGTTGCACAAACGCACGGCGCCGGAATCGTTCGACGACCAAGACGATCTTCCGCAGTCGGTCGTGATCTGGCAAGTGTGCTGACACGCGCAACAGGTGGCCCGAGGGTGCCGGTGGGTTTCCATCTGAGTAGTTCAGGTCTTCACTATCCGTCCAAGCGCTATGAATATGCAGCGCTATCTCTCGAATAGATGTTAGTTAGCGCTAACAATCATCGCCGAGCCCTTCACCAGTGCATCGGTTTTCCGTAGATTCTCCGTAGTGCTTATCGAGGAACCAAGCGCTTCGCCGAGTGGTGGAGTGGCGGTCCTCAGAGAAGTGAGGCCCCCCATGCTCGACATCATCGAAACCGAAGTCACTGGTCCCGTCGGCCCCACCGGCTGGATGGAGGTGGCTAAGTGCACCGGCAAGAGCGAGTTGTTCTTCGCTCCGTTTGCAGAGCGACCGGAAGCTCGTGTACGCCGAGAGGCGAAGGCTAGGGCCATCTGCGAAGGCTGCGAAGCCCTAGAGATGTGCCAGACCTACGCACGTACCAACCGAGAATTGGGCTTCTGGGGTGGTGAGTCTGAGTCAGAGCGGTCCGACGCCGGCTTCCCTCCAACCACACCGATCATCGGTCGTAAGCGTGTGGCCGAAGAGCGGGCCCGTTCCGCAATGGCGCGGGCTTCCTGACCCGAGTCAGGATGGGCGAGTGAACTCGCCCTGTTGTTCGCCCCAGCGCGAGCCAAGATCCCCCACGACGAACCGTCCGTCACCCACGGACGGTTCGTTCGCGTCCGTGCCCGCTTCCGATGTGGTCGAGATCCCGGCGGGATCGTTCCGGATGGGGACCGACGATGACCGCTTCCCCTCCGATCGGGAGGGCCCGGTTCGCAGCGTCGACGTGCCGGCATTCGCCATCGGTCGGGCACCTGTCACCAACGCCGAATTCGCAGCATTCGTCGAACGCACCGGTCTCATCACCCTGGCCGAATCCGACGGATGGACGTTCGTCTTCGCTGGCCTCTTGCCCCATGACTTCCCACCGACTCGTGGTGTTGCCGGAGCTGAGTGGTGGCGAGCGGTCGAGGGTGCCGACTGGCGCCATCCGGCCGGTCCGCACTCCGATCTCGAGGGCCTCGACGACCATCCCGTGGTGCACGTCAACTGGTTCGAGGCCCAGGCCTATTCCGAGTGGGTGGGGGGCCGCCTCCCGACCGAGGCCGAGTGGGAGAAGGCCGCCCGCGGTGGCCTCGACCAGGCCCGCTACGCCTGGGGCGACGAACTGACACCCAGTGGCGAACACCGCTGTAACATCTGGCAGGGCACGTTCCCCACCCAGAATGCACTCGTCGACGGCTGGTTGGGTACGTCACCGGTCGGGAGCTTCGAGCCGAATGGGTTTGGGCTTGTCGACGTCGCCGGAAACGTCTGGGAGTGGACCTCCGACTGGTGGGACGAGCGGGCTGAAGCCCGTGCGATGCGCGGCGGCAGCTATCTCTGCCACGACTCGTATTGCAATCGCTATCGGGTGGGTGCTCGGAGTTCGAACACGCCGGATACGCCGACGGGCAATCTCGGCTTCCGCGTTGCCTGGGACCGTTAGAGTTCGTTGCGGCGAGGAGGGTCGGCGCCGACCCGCTGGACCGTGATGCTGGCCACGCGGATGGCGAACGCAACGATGTCGCACCACTCGGCGAGCGCGATGGTGGCGAGCGCGCCGGGCGTGTGGATGTCACGCTCCCAGAGTTGGGTGAGGACGCCGCCACAGAACGAGTCGCCGGCGCCGACGGTGTCGGCCACCGGGACACGGTCGACTGCGACGGTCGCCGAGCCCTCGGCAGTGATCGTGGTGACCGAAGAACTCGAGGTCATCAGCACGGCCGCGACACCCCGGTCAAGCAGTTCGCCGGCGCAGTCGGCCGGATCACGATCCGGCCAGATCCAGGCGAAGTCGTCGTCGGAGCCCCGGAACAGTGAGCAGGCGGCAACCCACCGGTCGAACCACGGATCCCACTGCTGACGGCCGAGCGGTTCGATGATTCGTGGTCGAGCGTTCGGATCAAACGACACGATGCCGTCAATCGTTTCTGCAATTTCGGCGAGCGCCGATGCGGCCGGCTCACGAAAGATCCCGAGCGTACCTCCGTGCAGCAGGTGCGGTCCACCCTCGAGCAGGCCCGGGTCGGGCATCTCGACGAACCGGTCGGCGGTGCCATCGCCGTGGAAGTGGAATGTGGGGGGATCGCCGATGACCTCGGCTCGGCAGGTCGGTTCGTTGCGCCGTTGGGTGAGCCGAAGATCGACACCGGACGTCTCGAGGTGAGCCCAGATGGCGTTGCCGTGCTCGTCGGTGGAGACGGCCCCGAGAAATGCCGTTGGTGCACCGAGTCGGGCGCAGGTGACGGCGGTGTTCATCGGGCCGCCCCCCGGGACCGCGTGGGGGACGAGATCGACGAGCGCCTCGCCGGCCGTGATGATCATGCCGATTCCCCAGCAGGTCCGCTCGCGTTCAACGGGCGATCCGGATCGCTGCGGGCACGGCCTCGAGCACGGTGTTGCCGGTGGTGATCGGCTCGCCGTCGCCCCAGACGGCGACCTCGGCGGCGATCCCGATCCGGTGGCCACGATGGGTGTGTACCTTCGGGTGGTCGAGATGGGTGCCCTTGAACACCCGATTGAAGAACCAGAGCAGCTCGATGCGGTTGACCCCGTCGACGACGGTCACGTCGAGCAGGCCGTCGTTAGGGTCGGCATCGGGGCAGATGTGCATGCCGCCGCCGAACCAGGCCGTGTTGGCGACGGCGATCATCACGGCGTCGTGTGCGTGTGTCGTGCCATCGACGGTGATCGTGGTGGGCCGCCGTTTGAGAGCAGGCAGTTCGAGCACGGTGGCGACGGTGTAGCGGCTCTGTCCTTTCGGCCGACGCAACCGGTTGGCTCGATCGTTCACATCTGCGCTGAAGCCGGCGGTGGCGACCGACGCTACCCAACGATCGCCGACACGAATCGCATCGATCGGGTTCGGGTCGCCGAGCGCAACAGCTGCGGCCTGGAGCGGATCCTCAGAGATACCCGGGAGTGCCCGGACGAAATCGTTGCCGGTACCGACCGGCACCACGCCAAGGATCGTGTCGGTGCCGGCGACGGCTTGTACAGCCATGTGGACCATGCCGTCACCGCCGAGCACGACGAGACGCTCGGCACCGGCGGCGACAGCATCACGGGCGTTCGTCGCAGAGATAGCGGCATCGGCACCAGAGAGATCGATGACGTGACCGCCGAGCGAACGGAGTCGGTCGAGTACCTCGGTCGCGGTATCCGCAGCGCGGCCTCGCCCCGCCTCCGGGCTCACGAGAACGTGGATGTCGCTCACAGACCGAGGTAGCGGCCGCCGTCGACGGCCATGGTCTGACCCGTCATGTGGCGGGCCATGTCAGAAGCAAGGAAGACGGCGACCGGCCCGATGTCGGTTTCGGGATCGCCGATACGGCCGAGCGGCGTGCGGGCCTCGAGACGGGCCTGCAGGGTCGGGTTGGCCTGGGTGGCGGTGGTCATGGCAGGGGTCCAGGCAACGGGGGCGATCGCGTTGACCCGGATGCTGTCGGGTCCCCATTCGCGAGCGAGTGATTTGAGCAGACCTCGCTGGGCTCCCTTCACCGTGGCGTAGACCGGCAGGTTGCCCGAGCCCTCCATGCCGGCCGGCGACGTGAGCAGGATCAGCGTTCCGCGATTGGCGGCGAGGTGTGGATGAGCAGCCCGGGCGAAGAGGTACGACGCAGTGGTCGACGTCGCGATCTGGGCGGTGATGACATTGGGATCGACCGCCTGTACCGGGCCAGGCGGACCCGGCGGGGAGACCGCGTTGTGCACCACGATGTCGAGTCGGCCATGAGTGTCGATCGTGTGCTCGATCGCCGCCTCCACGTCGGTCTCGAGGGTGACGTCACACCGCACGAAGCTCGCCTCGTGGCCTCGCTCCCGAAGCACGGCTGCGGCAGGTTTGCCGTTCTCAGCCCGGCGGGCTGCGATCACGACTGCCGCTCCTGCATCGGCGAGGGCGCGGGCGATCCCTTCGCCGACACCCTGGCCAGCGCCGGTCACGATCGCGACCTTGTCGGTGAGCAGTCTGGTCATCCCGGCATCCAAAGGCCGCCGTCGACCACGAGCGACGATCCGACGAGTGGAGCAGCATTGCCGCTTGCCAGCCACTCGATGATGGGCGCGATGTCGTCGGTGTCATCGGGGACCCGCCCGAGGGGCGGATCGTGGAGGGCGTTGTCGGCTGCGATATCGGCTGCATCCTGCGCAGCGAGGAAGGCGTGGGGGTCGAGCGTGATGCTGTGGGCGGTGATGCCGTCGGCGCCCCACGTCTTGGCCAACGACTTGGCCAGCAGACGAATCCCTTCACCCAGCGACGCCAGCGCCGTGTACTCGGCGCCGCCGGCCGATGCCATCAAGGGCACGAGCACGACGAACGTGCCGCTGTTCGCCGCCAAGGCTTCATACGCCTCGCAGGCGAGGTCGATCACCGTCCGCAGCGGGCGATCACACGCCTCGTCCCACTCGGCCAGGCTCAGGTCGGTGAGGCGGCAAGGCGCGCACGCCGCCGCCGGGTAGTCCGCCCAAACGACGAGATCGAGTGACTCGGCACCGGGTGTCCGTTCGATCTCCCAGCCGGAGAGGCCGGCTGCGATTCGGTCGGCGACGCCGGTGCCGACGATCAGCGCTCGTCGAGCCATGTCGGCCAATCCTCGGTCGCGCTCAGCGACCACTCGGGGTCGCGTTTTTCCATGAATGCCTGGACGCCTTCTCTTGCGTCGACGGTACCCATCAGGTGGAGGTGAAGGTCTCGTTCGAGTTCGTTGATCTCGTCGGGTCCCGGTGCGGACATCCAGAGCAGCCGCTTCGAAGCTGCGACCGAGACGGGAGCGGTCTGGGTGGCGATCTCGGTGGCGAGGGCCATCGCTCGGGGAAGTACCTTGTCGGCGGGCAGGGCCTCGGTGGCGAGTCCCCATTCGGCGGCGTCGGTGCCGCGGAACATGCGGCCGGTCAGCAAGAGTTCTGTCGCCCGGCTGTGGCCGACGAGACGGGGGAGGGTCCAGTGCGCGTGGGCGTCGGGCAGGACACCTCGCCGGTTCTGCACGATGCCGAGTTTCGCCTCCTCGGCAACGATGCGGAGGTCGCACTGCAGCGTCATTGTCATGCCGATCCCGACAGCGTGGCCGTTGATCGCGGCGATGACCGGCTTGCGGCACTCCCAGGGATGAAAGGGGTCGAGCGGATCGGACGAGAACGTTTCCTTCGTCGGGGCGGCAAACGCGCTGGAGCCCTTTGAAAAGTCGGCGCCTGCACAGAATGCTCGTCCCGAACCGGTGACGACGACGACCCGGATCGAGTCGTCGGTATCGGCGTCACGGAGTGCAGCCGTGAAGGCGGCACTCATCTCGCTCGAGAACGCATTCATCGTTTCGGGCCGGTTGAAGGTGACGACGAGTACGCCGGGATCGTGACGTGCGATCAGGGCGGCGTCGGTCGACTCGTTCATCGGCGAAGACCGTACCCCTACCCGTTGGGCCGTGCGGAACCGATCAGTCGACGACCCGGCAACGAGCTCAGCAGCTACGGACTGACTGGCGCCTTCGGCGCAGCGAGCCTGGAGGTTTCCTGACCTGGTCAGGCTCGGTTGGTGGCTTCCGGGCCGAACAGGCGACTAGCAGCCCAGACGCCGATCGAGCCGATGACCGAGGCCGCGGCCACGCCGTACCACGCAGTGGTTGTGGGCAGGTCGAGCTCGAAATAGGTGCGGCCGAATGGGATCGCCATCACTAGGGCGTAGCTGGCGGCCATCGCTGCGGCGAGACCGACCTTCCAGGACTTCAATGGCCGGCTGATCAGTACGAGGATCGTGAGCCCGATCGCCAAAAGAGTCATCGTGGCGGCGGTTCGGGCCTCGGCGAGCGAGATGTTGTCGAGGCGACGAACCCATTCGTATAGGCCGTAGGTGACGGCACCTGCGATGGCGCCGGCCGGAAGTGAGACGCGCAGCACTCGCTCGAGGAAGCCCGGGCGGACGAGTGACTCGTTCGGCGCGAGCGCTAGGAAGAAGCCGGGGAGCCCGATCGAGAAACTGCCGATTAGGGTGAGCTGGCGAGGCAGAAACGGGAACGGCGAACCGGCGATGCCGACAAGCGCCGTGAGCAGGACGGCGTAGGCGGCCTTGGTGATGAAGAGGTTGGCGACCCGCTCGATGTTGTTGATCACCCGGCGCCCCTCGGAGAGCACGCGGGGGAGTGTGGCGAAGCGATTGTCGAGCAACACCAACTGGGCAACGGCTCGGGTGGAGGATGAACCGGCACCCATCGCGATGCCCATGTCAGCGTCTTTGAGTGCAAGGACGTCGTTGACGCCGTCGCCGGTCATGGCGACCGTGTGACCGCGGCTTTGGAGTGCGTGGACCATCGCTCGCTTCTGGTGCGGGGTGACGCGGCCGAAGACCGTGGTGGTCTCGAGTTGGTCGGCGAGTTTGTCCTGGTCGTCGGGGATCTCGCGAGCGTCGACCCACGCGTCGGCGCCGTCGACTCCGGCCCGGCGGGCGACTTCGGCGACCGTGGCGGGATTGTCACCGGAGATCACTTTGAGCTGAACGCCCTGCTCTTTGAAGAACGCGAAGATCTCGGGAGCATCGGGTCGCACGGTGTCTTCAAGGAGCACGAGGCACACCGGTGTGCGGCCCGGCGACAGTTCTTGGCCGTGCCAGCCCTCGTCAGCGCGGGTGACGAGCAGGACGCGGAGACCGGCCGCCGCTGCGTCAGCGGCTCGGGCCTTCTCCTCGGCGTCGCCTTCGTCGAAGAGGATGTCGGGCGCGCCGAGATAGAAGGTGCCACGATCGCCGAACTCGGTTGCAGCCCACTTTCGGGCCGACGAGAACGGGAGGTTGCGGGTGACCTTCCACCCCTCGGGTGCCGCGTAGTGGGCAATGATCGCTTGCAGGGTGGCGTTGGGCGACGGGTCCGATGCCCCGAGCGCCCCGAGCACCTCCGCGGCGTGAGCGTCGAACGTGCCGCCGACCGCCTCGATCGATGACAGGCTGATCTCGCCCGTGGTGATCGTGCCGGTCTTGTCGAGGCACAGGGTGTCGACCCGGGCGAGCAACTCGACCGAGGCCAATTCCTTGGCCAGCACCTTGCGGCGGGCGAGGGCTATCACCCCGGTGATGAAGCTGAGGCTTGTGAGCAGCACGAGGCCATCGGGCACCATGGCGACCGCTGCCGCAACGGTGGCCTGGAGCGCATCTCGCCAGACGATCGTGTTGTCGCTGAGCTGGCGGAGCAGCAACAACACCGATGCTGGCGGGATGATAAACGTGAGCCAGCGCAGGATGATGTTGACTCCGCGTCGCAGCTCGCTGCCGGCCATCTCGAACCGGCGGGCCTCCTCGGAGAGCTTGGCGGCGTAGGAGTCGGCACCGATGTGTGTCGCTCGGTAGAAGCCGGAGCCGGCCGACACGAACGAGCCGGACAGGACCTGGTCGTCCTCGTGCTTCTCGACCGGGTCGCTCTCGCCGGTGAGCAGCGACTCGTCGAGTTCGAGGCCAGAGGCGGCGAGCACATCGCCGTCGACCACAACCTGGTCGCCGGGGCTGAGCTCAAGGATGTCGTCGGCGACGACCTCGCTGATACCGACCTCAATGGTGTCGCCGTCGCGCCGAAGCCGGGCCTTTGGCGCCGACAGCACGGCGAGTTCGTTGAGCGTGCGGCGGGCTTGGAGTTCCTGGACGATGCCGATCACCGAGTTGGAGACGACGACACCGGCGAAGAGAGCGTCGGCCGGATAGCCGGCAATCAAGATCAGTACGAGGAGCGTGCTGATGATGCCGTTGACCGGCGTGAGAACGTTGGCCCGGATGATCTGACCCAGCGAGCGGACCGGTGCGTCGGGGACATTGTTGACCCGACCACCGGCGACTCGTTCTTCGACCTCGGCGGCGGTGAGGCCGGTGATGGTCCTGGTCATGCGGGGACTCCGTCGTCTTCGTAGACGTAGCCGTCGGTGGCCATCGTGAGCCGATGCCGCGGCCCCGCGACCGTGCCGTCGCCGGTGTCGTAGCCGGCGTCGCCCTCCCACATCACGACGGGGAAGTCGCCGCCCGACGCGACCTTGGTGGCGTGGTGGCGGGCGGGGCGTTCGTCGAGAAACTCGAGCAGCGACGCGACCGTGTCGTGGCCGGTGAGGGTGTCGAGCGTGACCCAGGTGGGTGGCACGATCTCGATCTCACCGTCGTGATGCTTGGCCAGCACTGCGGCCGGGGTGGCCCACGACATCTCGACGATTTCGCCGTCGTCGATGATCACGTCGTCGTCATCGACCGGAGCAGCGAAGAACCAGGTGGCGTAACGCTTCGGCGCGATCGCCGGCGGGATCCAGTGAGCGAACACGACCATCTCGTGGGCCTCGACCCTCAAGTGCGCCTCTTCGGCCGCCTCGCGGATGGCGGCGTTGCGGGCGGCGTCGACGTCCTCGTCGGCCCCGTCCCAGTCCTCGTCGTCGACCTTGCCGCCGGGGAACACCCACATGCCACCGAACGCGATCTTGGAGTTCTTGCGCAGCATCAACGTCTCGGGGCCCTCGGGCCCGTCGCGCAACACGACGACCGTGGCGGCTGGCATGGCCGGCGTGTCGCCGGCCTCCTTTGCGAACGTCGCCCAGGCGGCGTGTCGCTTTCGATCGGTTTCGACACGGTCCTCGGCGCTCATCGTTTCCGAGGATACCGGTGTCAGCGGACCAGGTTGATCGGGCAGGGGGCGCCGTCGACCCCGTCGACATGCGCACCGATACCTCGGCCGAGGAGACCGCTCTTCATCACCGTCACCTCGACTGGGAGGCGGGCGAGATCACGGTCGATCAAGATGACGACGTCGCCCACCTGTGTCCGGTGGTAGACGTCGAGCCTGCGGCCGGTTGCGCGAGTGTCGACCGACACCTCGAACTTCTTGCCTCAACCGTACGGCTCGAGCAGATCGACGATGGCCGTGCCGCCCTTCCGGGCGATGTTGGCCACGGCGGTTTCGGTGACATCGAGTCGCATGGCGGTGTGAACCGTTGCGGCTCCGCGGAAATTCCTCTATCACCCTCTTGCCATGAGACGAACATATGTTCGATACTCGCGCGATGGCAACGGGCCACGCTCGAAACCTCGCCGTCGAGCTCGACGAGCGGGCGGATTCGGCGACCCGTCGCGCCGAGCTTCGGCTCGTCGGCGACCGGGTCACGCCGATGGCTCTGGCGCGCGAGCAGACCCTTCCGGTGCTCGGTCCGCTCGTCCCGCTGTTCCCCGAAGGAGCGTTGCGGCGGGGGAGCATCGTCGGTGTCCGGGGCTCGGGCGCCACGTCGCTGGCGATGGCCGTCGCCGCAGGTCCGTCGACCTCGGGAGCCTGGACTGCGGTCGTCGGCGACCCTGATCTCGGGCTGGCCGCTGTCGGTGAACTGGGGGTGGCCCTCGAACGCCTGTTGATCGTGCGGCCCGAGCCCGGCAACTGGTCCTCGGCACTTGCTGCGCTCGTCGGTGCCGTCGACGTCGTCATCGCCGCCCCCCGGCACTGCATCAGCGACACTGATGCCCGGCGCATGGCGGCTCGTCTACGGGAGCGGGGCTCGGTGCTGATCCACGTCGGTGATCGTTGGCCGGTCGGTGCCGACGTGCAGCTCGACATCGCTGCAGGTGAATGGGAGGGGCTCGGCGACGGCCATGGGGTGCTGCGGTCGCGGCGCCTCGACATCCAGGGCAGCGGTCGGGGGTCGGCGTCGTGTCCCCGTCAGCTCGAACTCCTCGTGCCTGGCCCCGGTGGGGCGGTGGCCGCACTCGCCGCGTGAGCGCGCCGGTCCGCACCCTCGTCGCCTGGTGTCCCGACTGGCCCGTCGTCGCCACCGGCGTCGATCTTGCCGAGCCGGTGGCGGTCGTGTACGCCAACCGCATCGTGGCGGCGTCGCCCGGTGCCCGGGCCCAGGGGGTCGCCCGGGGCATGCGGCGCCGTGCCGCTCAGGGCCGGTGTGCCACGCTTGCACTTCACGAACGTGACGAGGCCCGTGAAGCCCGACTGTTCGAGCCGGTTGTCGCCGCACTCGACGACATCACCCCACGGGTCGAAGTCACCCGGCCCGGCACGTGTGCGCTCGTGATGCGGGGGCCGTCGCGCTATTTCGGCGGCGATGCCGCCGTCGCCGGCCTCGTCCACGAGCGCCTCACCGAGGTCGTCGCCGGACGTACCGACATTCGGGTCGGTGTGGCCGACGGCCCCTTCGCCGCCGAGCTCGCCGCACGCACGGCCAATCCCACCCGTCTCGTCCCGGGTGGCGATGTCGCCGGGTTTCTCGCTCCGATGAAGGTTGACGTACTCGAACGCCCAGAGCTGGTCGACGTGCTTCGCCGTCTCGGGGTTTGCACGCTGGGAGCGCTTGCCGACCTGCCGGCATCCGACGTCCTCGCTCGTTTCGGCTCCGACGGGCTCGGCGCCCATCGCCTTGCGTGCGGACGCGACGAGCGCCCACCCGACGCCCGCCGACCGCCGGTCGACTGGACCGTGTCGGACGAGATCGATCCGCCGGCCGACCGGGTCGACCGGGTGGCGTTCCTCGCCCGCACCCTCGCCGACGAACTTCATCGCCGACTCGGCCGCGACGGAGTCACCTGCGTGCGGGTCGGGATCGAAGCCGAGACCGAACACGGCGAGCAGCTGCTCCGCTTCTGGCGCCACGAGGGGACGCTGTCCGACGCCGCCGTCGCCGATCGGGTGCGATGGCAGCTCAATGGCTGGCTCAGTGGGTCGGCCACCAACCGTCCGAGCGGTGGCATCACCCGGCTGGCGTTGATCCCCGACGAACTCATCGCCGCCAAGGGTCGCCAGCTTGGGTTCTGGGGCGGTGAGACCGAGGTCGACCAACGGGCTGTACGGGTCGCCGCCCGGTTGCAGGGTCAGCTCGGCGCCGATGCCGTTCTCGTTCCTGAACGCAAAGGCGGCCGTCACCCCGACTCGCAGCTCCGACTGGTACCGGCCGCCACGGTCGAACTGACGGGTCGGTCACTCGACCCCGAACCTGACGCCGCACCGTGGCCCGGTATGCTTCCAGCGCCGTCACCCACCAGAGTCCTGGCCGAGCCGATCCCGATCGAGGTGCTCGACGAGTGCAACCATGCCGTCGTCGTCACCGGGCGCGGGTTGCTGTCGGCGTCGCCATTCGTGCTCGCCGCTCGTGGCAAACGGATCGAGGTGCGGCACTGGGCCGGGCCGTGGCCGGTCGACGAACGCTGGTGGGATCCCGAGGCTCACACCCGTCAGGCTCGCCTCCAGGTGGTCACCGTCGACGGTCGGGCTCATCTCATCGCCCTCGCCGACGGGGCGTGGGCGATCACTGCCCAGTGGGATTAGCCGGTCGCCTCGGTCTGCTCGTCGAGGACGTTCCGGATGGAGTCGGAGCGAGCCGTGATGACGGAGATCGTTTCGGTCAACCCGACAACCTGATCGCTATCGGTCATGATGGGCGTGTGCAGCATGAACGCGGAACCTCATGACCCGCCTCTTCCAAGTCCGTGCCGTCGCCGGCTTCTGGCTCCACGTCTTCGCCGTCGAGCGCGATGAGAGTTGGGAGTTCCGCAACCTCAAGAGCACGACGATGTGCAGCCGCAGTGGTACCCCCGGAGGCCTCTGCCTGTGACCGACATGACCGAACGTGACCGGTGCGAGCGGTGGTTCGTCCGGCGTGGCCTTCCTCACCTGATCGACGATTACACCGCCACCGACGACATCTTCACCCGCATGGCGCCGTTCCTCGCTGGTGTTGTCTTCCTCGAGTTCTTCCTTGCCTTCGGTGATCGGTGGACGGGCTGGTCCCAGACCGTCGCCTTCCTCGGTGGCATCGCTGCGCTCGTCAGTGGTGTCGTGCTCGTGAACCGCATCCGAGGCCGTCACTCGTTCCAGCTACCCGATGACATCGGCGTGTGGGAACTCGCCCTCTATGTGCTGTTGCCGATCGTGCCGACGGTCATCGGCTCGCAGGGGAGTGCCGTTGGGAACGCGGTCTCGGTCGTGGCGTTCAACCTCGTGCTTTTGGCGGTTGGCTATGTCGTTACGTCATGGGCGCTGATCCCGATGATGCGCTGGTCGTTCGGGCAGGTCCGGCGTCAGGTTACCGATGTCGCAAACCTGGCGATGAAGTCGCTGCCGACCTTGCTCATCTTCTCTGCCTTCATCTTCATCAACGCCGAGATGTGGCAGGTCGCGAATGATTTCACCCTGCTGTTGTTCGGCATGGTCATGCTGCTCCTAGCGGGGATCGGCGGCGTCTTCATCTTCGTGTCGGTTCGGCGCCTCACCGTCGACCTCGCCCGCTTCTCGGCGTGGGGTGATGTCCGCCCCCGATGTGCGAACACGCCGGTCGAGGAGATCATCCCCGCCGACGATGAGCCGGCCCCGGACTCTCCACCACTGGTGCGCCGAGCCGAATGGAACGTCAATCTGCTGTTGTTCGTCGCCCAGGGCATCCAGGTTCTGCTGGTGTCGCTCGTGATCACGGCGTTCTATGTGGTCTTCGGGCTGTTGACCGTTCGCGAGGAAACGCTGTTGCAGTGGACCACAGTCGGCGAATTGACCTACGAGCGAGATTGGGCTGTCGATATCGCGATCTTCGGCACCGACCTGATCTTGACCCGCCAGTTGTTGCTCGTTGCGCTCTTCATCGGGATGTTCTCGGGTCTGAACTTTGCGGTCCAGGTGATCACCGATGACACCTACCGTGAGGAGTTCATCGCCGACATGACCGCCGAGGTGCGCGACGCCCTCGCCGTGCGAGCGGTGTATCACCGGCGACTTGTATAGCAGTCTGACCTTTGGTGGCCCGACCTCCTTGATGCGATCGTCGATCAATCGACATCAATGGGTGATGTCCGCTCCGTACGGTTCGGACATGAACACTTCACTTGATGCCCAGACCGCAACCGCAGAGGTCTCCGTCGTCGACGGGTATATCCCGATCATCGACATCGGCGCATCTCGATCCGTTCTTCCACATGCCGAATTGGTCGGTGGAGGTGGCCTGTCTGGAGCCATACCTGGAGGCCGGTGAGGCGCCGCGCCACCAGCCGGTGACCTCGGGGGGCTATCTGCTTGAGAAGATCCGAACCGCCTACGACCGACTTTCAGCCCAAGCTGTCGACAAAGGTTTGCAGCGCCGCGTTGACCGCCTCGGGCGCTTCTTGTTGGACCCAGTGGCCAGCGCCGTCGACGATCGTTGTGCCTCGGTACTCGGCCAGGAACTCACCGGCCATCTCGAAGATGTCAAACCCAGCGGCGAAGCCGCGCACCGGATCGAACTCGCCACCGATGAAGGTCGCCGGTTGCGCGAGGTGAGGACCGGGGTCGGTTACACCACCGAGTTGCTCGCCGTCGAGTGCCTGGGCCCGATACCGGTTAATCAGGCCGTGCCACCCGTTGCGGTCGATGCCATCGGCATACACCTGAAGATCCTCAGGTGAGCACCAGGCGGGGAATGGATCGGGGTCAACCAGACCGTCGAGCATGACCGAACCGTGGGGTTTCTCGACCGTCATCCCGGGTTCGCTCGCTCGGTGGGCGTCGCCTGAGGCCGAGTAGTAGATCATCCGGATGCTGCGCAGGGTTTCGGCGCCCAGTTCGGCCTCGGCGAGGTTGGGCTCCTGGAAGTACACCATGTAGAAGAACTTCCCCTGGTCAGTGAAGAGTGCCCGCCAGAGGTCGATCGGGTCGCCCGGGGTGACCGGGCGGTAGGGGACGCTTAGGCCAGCGACGGCGCAGACCTTGTCCGCATAGAAGCGGGCGGTGTTCCAGGCGATCGGGGCACCCCAGTCATGGCCGAACACGATCGCGGTGCCATCACCGAGCTCATCGATCACTGCGGCGACGTCGCTCGTGAGTTCTCGCAGCGAGTAGGCCTCAATCTCTCGCGGCGCCGATGAGCCGCCGTACCCCCGGACGTTCATCGCCGCCACCGTGTACCCCTGCTCAGCGAAGTGAACCATCTGATGACGCCACGACCACCAGAGCTCGGGCCAGCCGTGGATGCAAAGGATCAGGGGTCCGGTGCCGGTCACCGCGACCTCAATCTCGATGTCGCCGTTGGCGACCGTGGTGAGGGTTGGGGAGATCATGGGGATATTCTGCCCGGCTGCTCACTGGTGGTCCACCAGTCGAGATCTCCCTTGCAATACGAACATATGTTCGTCTAATGTGCCTGGATGGGTTTCAACAATCCCGACATCTCGTGGGGCGAACTCGAACGCCGCCTGTCCGGCCGCCCCCACGACGGGCGCCTCGTCGATTCGCTTGCCGGCGACGGCAGTGACAGCCCGGCCTGGTCGCGCAAACGGGCGCCCTACGTCGCTCCCGACACCGGTTGTCTCGCCGGGCGGGTGGCCTACGCCGAACTGCACTGCCACTCGAACTTCTCGTTCCTCGACGGGGCGTCACACCCCGAGGAGTTGGCCGAGGAGGCCGCCCGGCTCGGTCTGGGAGCCCTTGCCCTGACCGACCACAACGGCTTCTACGGCGTGGTGCGGTTCGCCGAGGCGGCCAGAGCGGTCGATCTGCCCACGATCTTCGGAGCCGAGCTCACCCTGGCCGCGCCGGGTCGTGCGCTCGAACGACCCGGTCCGGCCGACCCTGCCGGGCGCCACCTCGTCATCCTCGCCCGCAATCCCCGCGGCTACGCCCTGCTTGGTCGAGCGATCAGCGAAGGCCAACTGGCAGGGGAGAAGGGGGCGCCCCGGATCCCTTACGAACGGCTTGTCGAACTCGGCGGGCAGGGCACTGGCGATCACTGGGCGGTGCTCACTGCTTGCCGCAAGGGCCCGGTGCCGGCCGCGCTGATGAACGACGGGCCGGCGGCCGCCCGGCATGAACTTGCGCGCTTGGTGAGTGATTTCGGGCGGTCCAACGTGTTCGTCGAGCTGTGGGATCACGGACTGCCGATGGACTCGGTGCGCAACGACGCCATGGCCGACCTGGCGGTGCAGATCGGGGTTGACATCATCGCCACCGGCAATGTCCACCACCACTCGGTCGCCCGGAAGCGGCTGGCGTCGGCGATGGCGGCGGTTCGGGCCCGCCGCAGGCTCGACGAGATCGACGGTTGGCTGCCACCCGCCGGCATGCACTTGCGTTCGGGCGAAGAGCAGGCATCCCGGTTCCGACGCTATCCGGGTGTGGTGCAGCGAGCATACGAGCTCGGGATGGACTGTGCGTTCGACCTCTCCCTGGTCGCTCCGAACCTGCCGCCGTACCCGTGTCCCGACGGTCTTGATGAGATGGGGTACCTCCGTCGGCTGGTTGAGGAGGGCGGTACCCGTCGCTATGGGCCCCGCAGTGCTGAACGGGTCGAGGGAGCCTGGGCGCAACTCGACCGTGAACTCGGCCTTATCGACGAACTCGGTTTCCCCGGTTATTTCCTTGTCGTGTGGGACATTGTCGACTTCTGTCGGCGGGCTGAGATCCTGTGCCAGGGCCGGGGTTCGGCAGCGAACTCGGCGGTCTGTTTCGCCCTCGGCATCACCAACGCCGATGCGGTGTCGCTCGGGCTGTTGTTCGAGCGGTTTCTCTCGCCCGAGCGTGATGGTCCCCCCGACATCGACATCGACATCGAGTCCGACCGTCGTGAGGAAGTCATCCAGTACGTGTACGACCGACACGGCCGTCACCACACCGCCCAGGTCGCCAACGTCATCACCTATCGGTCGAAGTCGGCGATTCGCGACATGGCCAAGGCGCTCGGGTATGCCCAAGGTCAACAAGATGCCTTCTCCACGCAGGTTGACCGGTGGCGCGATGTGTTGTCGGGGGTGATCGAGGACGACGCCGCCATCCCGTTGCCGGTGGTCGAGTTGGCGGCCGAAATCGAACACTTCCCTCGGCATCTCGGTATTCACTCCGGCGGCATGGTCATGTGCGACCGGCCGGTGATCGAGGTGTGCCCGGTCGAGTGGGGACGCATGGAAGACCGCAGCGTCCTGCAGTGGGACAAGGACGACTGCGCGGCTGCCGGCCTGGTGAAGTTCGATCTCCTCGGCCTCGGCATGTTGTCGGTACTGCACTACGCCACCGATCTCATCGCCGAACATCACAGGATTGAGGTCGATCTCGCCACTCTGCCGCAGGAGTCGTGCGTCTACGACATGTTGCAGAAGGCCGACTCGATCGGCGTTTTCCAGATCGAGTCCCGAGCCCAGATGGCCACCCTGCCCCGGCTCAAACCCCGCACGTTCTACGACCTCGTCGTTGAGGTTGCCTTGATCCGGCCGGGCCCGATCCAGGGCGGCTCGGTGCATCCCTATATCCGCCGTCGAAACGGCCTCGAACCCGTCACTTACCTCCATCCGTTGCTCGAGAACGCTCTGGCCAAGACCCTCGGCGTGCCGCTCTTCCAGGAGCAGTTGATGCAGATCGCAATCGACGTCGCGAACTTCACCCCGGCTGACGCCGACATGCTGCGTCAGGCAATGAGTTCCAAGCGCAGCCGCGAGCGCATGGGCGACCTCAAGGCCCGGTTCTTCGATGGGATGCGGACCAACGGCATCACCGACGACATCGGCGAGCAGATCTGGCTGAAACTCGCTGCCTTCTCCAATTACGGCTTCCCCGAGAGCCACTCGGTGTCGTTCTCCTATCTCGTCTACGCGTCGTCGTGGATCAAGTACCACTATCCGGCAGCGTTCTGTGCCGCACTGTTGAAGGCCCAGCCGATGGGGTTCTGGTCGCCGCACACACTGGTCGGCGATGCCCGTCGCCACGGGGTGGTGGTGCGCACCCCCGACCTCAACCTGTCGGCTGCCACGGCCACGTTGGAGCCGTGTGAGGGCAGCACTGGTGCGGTGAGTGTGCGGCTGGGGTTCGACTACGTGCGTGGTATCGGGCTCGATCTGGCCGAAGAGATCGACGCCAGCCGACCGTTCGCCTCCGTTGAGGATCTCCGCCGTCGGGTGCCGTCGTTGTCGCTCGCTCGTCTCGAGGCGCTCGCCACCGCCGGAGCGTTCGGGTGCTTCGGCATCGACCGTCGCTCGGCGTTGTGGGCAGCCGGAGCGATGTCGCAGACCTCGGCCGACCGTCTTCCGGGCATCGTCACCGGCGTCGAGGCGCCCTCGCTGCCTGGCATGTCACCCCAGGAGTTGTCGCACGCCGACTTGTGGGCCACCGGCGTCGCCCCCGATGGCCATCCCACCTCGTTCATCCGGGATGACCTCACCAAGCGGGGTGTGGTCACCGCCACCGACTTGGCCGATGTGGCGTCAGGGGAGCGGGTGCTCGTCGGTGGGGTCGTCACTCATCGTCAGCGGCCGGCCACCGCCCAGGGCACGACCTTCCTCAACCTCGAGGATGAGACCGGTCTGGTCAACGTCGTTGTCTCCAAGGGCTGTTGGCAGCGCCACAAACAGATCGCCAAGGGGGCACCGGCATTGTTGATCCGAGGTCGGCTCGAGAAAGAGGAGGGCGTGGTCAACGTCGTCGCCGACAAGCTCGAACCCCTGCCGATCGGCGCTGCGCCGGCGTCACGTGACTTCCGCTGATCACTAGCGGCTGATCGCCTCGGCCTTGGCCATCACGCGGCGTGACGACATGCTCGCCCGGGCTGGGGTTGTTGACCTACGGTCGAGCTCCAGCGCTCGAGGAGGCCCCGTTGAAGACCCGAATCACGGAAATGCTCGGAATCGAGATCCCGATCGTGCAGGCGCCGATGGGGTGGATCGCCCGAAGTCCGCTCGCGTCGGCCGTCTCCAATGCCGGTGGGCTCGGAATTATCGAGACCTCATCGGGCGATCTCGACACCATTAAGGGCGAGATCGCTGCGATGCGCACACTCACCGACAAACCGTTCGGTGTGAACCTCGCCCAGATGTTCATTCGCGACCTGCCCGGCATGGTTGACTTCGTCACCCAGAACGAGATCTCGTTCGTGACAACCTCAGCCGGCGATCCGTCGGCACTCGCACCGCAGTTGAAGGATCTGGGCATCACGGTTTTCCACGTCGTGCCGACGCTCCGGGGCGCGGAGAAGGCGATCGCCGCAGGGGTCGACGGGCTGGTTGTCGAAGGTGCGGAAGGCGGAGGCTTCAAGAATGCCGACGGTGCATCTACCCTCGTGCTGGTGCCCGAGATCGCCAAGCGTTTCGACGTGCCGATCATCGCCGCAGGTGGCATTGTCGACGGCCCCTCGATGGCGGCGGCCCTGGCCATGGGGGCCGACGGGGTCCAGATGGGTACCCGCATGGTGGCGTCCGCCGAGTCGCCGATCCACGACAACTGGAAACAGTCGATCGTGAATGGGTCCGAGGCCGACACGGTGATGGTCAACCGCCATCACCGACCGGCGATGCGGGTCTTCGCCTCGGACAAGGCCAAGGCTCTCGAGACGGCGAACGAGCAGGCTGCCCTCGACATCGACGCCATGATGGGCACCTACTTCGGCGGCGACATGGAGAGTGGCTTCGCGATGACCGGCCAGGTTCAAGGCCGAATCGATGCCGTCCGTCCGGTCGCCGATGTGCTCCGCGAAGCGTGGGACGACTGTCAGTCGGTGTTGCGGGCGCTCGGCGCGGCCGCCGCTGAAGGCTGAGTCTCCGCCTAGCGCCATCGCGCGAACCCGCCGAACTCCAGCTCAATATCGAACCTGGCTTCACCGTGCTCGCCATTCGTCGCGGTGGTGGGTACCGTTACCGCCCGGGCGGCCGGGTACGGCTGCTGGCTGGCGATGAGGTCATTGCGAGTGACCCCGATGAAGGACGCGAATTCCTGACCCGTCGCTTCGGCTGGGTGCTCGTCGACCCCGATGGTGACGGTGAGATGGAGCTCGCACCGGTAGCTCCTCGAGGCTGAGTATCGTCCTCTGCATGACCGAGCCGCTCTGCGTCCTGACCGTGCACGCTCATCCCGACGACGAGGCGTCGAAGGGAGCCGGCACTATCGCGAAATACCAGGCCGAGGGGGTTCGTACGGTGCTGGTGTGTTGCACCGGGGGTGAGGAGGGCGACATTCTCAACCCGGCGATGGACCGTCCGGAGGTCGTCGACAACCTTCGGCAGGTCCGCCGCGAGGAACTCGACCGAGCTGCTGCGATCATCGGCTACGACGTCGTTCACATGCTCGGCTATCGAGATTCCGGCATGCCCGAGAGCGACGCCAACTTCCACCCCGACTGCTTCGCGGTCGCCCCGCACGACGAGGCGGTGGATCGCCTAGTCGCAATCCTTCGAACAGAACATCCCCAGGTGGTTGTCACCTATTCGGAGGATCAGGGCAACTATCAGCACCCCGACCATCTGCGGGTGTGGGACATCACCCTCCCTGCGATCGAACGGGCTTGTGACGCCAGCTACCGTCCTGAACTCGGCGCAGCCTGGTCCGTCTCGAAGATTTACTACACCATGTGGTCCCGGGCCCGGATCCTTGCCCGCCATCAGGCCTTTCTTGATCTCGGGCTCGAGTCGCCGTACAACGATGGCTGGTTCGAAGGTCCCGACAAGGACGACCAGATCACCACCAAGATCCCGATCGATGGCTTCACCCACGTCCGCCGTGATGGGCTGCTCGCTCACGCGACCCAGATCGACCCTGCATCGGCGTTCTGGTTCGGGCTCCCTGAGGAGGTCGATCAGCAGATCCACCCGTTCGACGACTATCTCCTGGCAGTCGGCCCCGAGGACACCGTCATGCCCGAAGATGATCTGTTCGCAGGTCTGCGTCCGACGTCCGTGCAAACATGAGTTCCATGCTCTCGCCCGGATGGTTCGAGGCGGCCGCTCCCGTGCTCGCTGCGCTGCCGCCTGCTGGTGACACCTCGGCGACCGTGCAGTTCGCCGTGTCGTCGTCTCCCGATGGCAAGGTCACCTTCCGTGCCGTCATCGAGGTTGGGGTGATCACCGAGTTCGCCGTCGGTAAGGGCACCAATCCCGATGTCGTGGTCTCCTGCAACTACGACGCCTTCACCGCCGTGCTCGACGGCACCACGACCGCTGACGCTGCGTTCATGGGCGGGTCGTTCAAGGTCGAAGGCAACCACAAGGTCTGGCTGATCGACCTGCACGACGTGTGGGCAGCGGCGTGCGGCGCGCTGGCGGCGCTCGACTGACTCAGCGCGCGGCGCGCTGTGCGTCGCGGAGTGCGCGATAGCCGATCAAGGTCACCCCGAGACCTTTGAGGCGACCATGCAGTTCGCGATCGGTCAGGACAGCGAGATCGTCGAAGCGGCCTGCGGCGGCCGGGTCGATCGCTCGGATTTCCTCGGCGGCGAGCGCTGGCGCAAAGGCGACTTCGGTGATGCCGGGGGCGAACTCGGCCAGCGCAGCCTCGAGATGGGCTCGAGTGCCGCCCCGAACGAGCCGGAAGTGATCTGGCATCGACACGCCCTCTTCGGCGGTGAGGCGGCGGAATGGAAAGCCGGCGGCGGTTTCGGCGTCGCCGGACTCGAGTCGGATCGGGAGCTCGGCCTCGACGGCGATATCGAGCAGGACGTCGAAGAACTCGGGCCGTTGCTGCATCGCCAAGAGGTGGGTGGTGAGGTGGGTTGGTTCGACCCCCCAACTGATCGCCCGCTCGACTTGGGCCCGGCACTCGCGACGGACCTCGTCGATGTCGGCGTGGTCCCAGAGATCTTCGGGGGTGCGGGGGAACCCGCCGTCGCCATCGAGAAGGCTTGGAGCGTGGGTAAGCGGTGCCCAACGAAAGGTATCGAGCTCGGCGTTGAGGGTCAGATGGATTCCCACGTCCAGCTCGCCGGCATTGGTCAGGTGGTCGGCAGCGTGGCGAGCCCATGCCCCGGGCATCATCAGCGTCGCTGTCGTCGCACAGCCGTCGCGGAGGGCGCTGAGGCCCGCTGCTGTCGCCGCGTGCGTCGACCCCATGAGGTCGGCGGACAGGATCAGGAGCCGGTCGTCGTCGCTGTGGCCGAGTGCTCGTGCGAGTGAGGTCACGGTGCGACGTTAACCGAGGGGCACATCAGGGCCACCGCATACGCCCCGCAGGTCGATACCGGCCCGTAAGGCATCATTCTCAGCGTCCTCGAAGAGCTCGCGGTAAAAGCTGTTGGGTTCGTAGATCATCACGCCGGCGTATCCCCACTCGAGCAGATCGAGGTTGACGAAGAGCTGGTCGGAGCTGCGAACGACGTAGGCGAGGAGTCGGTCGAACTGATCTCGGCTCTCGATGTCGCGGATCAGGGCGACCTCGGTTCCCTTCGGCAGGAGCGACGCAAGGTACGTGGCGGATTCCCAGCCGAAGCATCGCTCGGGACGGTTCGCGGCTACGGACTCGGGCGTGTCGATTCCGAGGAGACGCATCCGCTCGCGGTTGCCGATGATATCGACCACGATCGTGTAGCCGTCGACCACTCGCTCGACGATGGCGTTCGGCTCTCCATGCTCTTAGTTGGGAACGGTGGCGACGGAAGCGACGCCGACCGTGTCGGCGCTGCAGGCGGCAGCGAGCAACGACAACACAGTCACGGCCAGAAGACGACGCATGACACCAGTGTGGGGCCTGGGCCCTGAACGGCGACGTCAGGCAGCGTCGGCCAGGGGGAGGGTGGGCTGCTCGGCAGGCGGAGCGGCCAGTTCGGTGAGCTCGGGGGTGGCTTCGGTGGACGCATCGGCCCGCTTGGCTTCGATGGAACGTAGGACGGCACGAGCGTTGGCGACGCCCTGCAGCCCCTGAGCCCGAGTGGCCTGATCCAGACGCCAAGCGGGGCGGGAATCGATGAGGAGGAGCTGGTTGGTCATGGGTCCATCTTGCCGAGGGGGTGTGACACTGTCGGCTGCGAGGTGTCAGGATGCGCCTCATGCAGCGCTTCGGCATGACCGTTCCCTTCGATGGACAGCAGCTTCACGAGCAGCGAGACCGTTTCGAACGACTCGAACGGCTGGGCTACACCGACCTCTGGACTGCCGAGGCTATGGGCGCTGATGGCCTCACCCCGCTCACGCTTGGCGCCGTTTGGACCCCATCGATGCGGCTCGGTACGGCGATCCTCCCGGCGTACACGCGTGGGCCGGCCCTGCTGGCCCAATCTGTCGCCGGATTGGCATCGGCGGCACCCGGGCGTTTCGTGCTCGGCATCGGCTCGTCCTCAAACGTCATCGTGGAGCGTTGGAACGGAATTCCGTTCGAGAAGCCGTTCCAGCAGACCCGCGACATGGTCCGTTTCCTAAAGGCGGCGCTCGGCGGCGAGAAGGTCACCGAGACATACGGCACCTTCGATATCAAGGGCTTCCGACTCGGCCTGGTGCCTGAGGAGCCCGTAGCGATTCTCGTGGCGGCGCTTCGCGAGGGGATGTTGCGCATGGCCGGCCGAGAAAGTGACGGCGCCATCATCAACTGGCTGTCGGCCGACAACGCCACCACCGTGTCGAACATCGTCCGGGAGGAAAATCCCGATGCCGAGATCGTCGCTCGGCTGTTCGTTGCGCCGACGCCGGATACCGATTCGGCCCGATCGATGGGCAAATTCGCAGCAGCTGCCTACCTGAACGTTCCGGTGTATCGGGCCTTCCACGAGTGGATGGGTCGCAGCGACGATCTCGGTGAGCACTGGGAGCAGTGGGCGGCGGGTGATCGTCAGGGTGCGCTCGAGAAGATCCCCGATCATGTGGTCGACGAGTTGATCATCCATGGCAGCTACGACGAGTGCCGGGCCCATATTCAGCGCTATGTCGATAACGGCGTGACCACGCCTGCATTGGCGCTGTTGCCGTTCCCCGGTGTCGACATCGACGAGGCCATCGAGGGGCTTGCCCCGAGGGGGTGAAGCGAGGGGCTTGCCCCGAGTGTCACTGCCTTCCGGTGGCGGCGCAGCGAAGGTGGTCGGTGAGATCGGCGAGGGAGCTGTGGGCATTGAGCCCGCTGGTTGATGGCATCACATAGACGGGGGAGCCACCCAGGTCGGACTCCTGCCAGCCGGGCGTTGCCTTCCGGTCGGCTGCGGCTCGCCAGCCAGCAAGCCCGACGAAACAAACCGCCTCGGGACGCAGCCACGCACACAGCCGCTCGACCCGTTCGAGACCGGCCCGGTATTCGTCGGTGGTGAGTTCGTCGGCTCGGGGTGTGGCCCGTTTCACGAGGTCGGTCATGCCCATTCCGTGGTGGGCAAGGGCATGTCGAGGTTCGCAGTCGACGGTGGCGATGCCGGCGGCGAGCGCGGCCGGCCAGAAGCGGTTGCCGGGGCGCCCGAACCCGACGAGCGTCTCAGCTGAGTACACGCTGGGGTTCAGCCCACAGATCAGCAAGCAGATTCTGTAGAGCTGAACCTCTCGCTGATCTTGAAGAGTGATGCAATAAGGGCCATACATGCCCTCAAAGCTGGGTTCTGATTGCTTTGCTCTTGCCATGCTGTTGGTCGTCATTCTGGTTTTGCCACTTACGCTCCGATCAGTCTGCTCAGGTCAGGGCTATCTGGAACAATTCCACTTGGGTTGAGGGGAAACAGTGCTCCGAAATAATCCTGTTTCCACTTTTGGCTGTCGCAACTCTCACTGACTCCAGG
>CAJWHS010000006.1 GCA_913041415.1 uncultured Acidimicrobiaceae bacterium
GGCTACGGGATCCTGATCCTGCCGACCACCGGCCGGTACTTCCAGGTGCCGTACAGTGCGATGGTCCCAAGCGACGGGGTTCGCAACCTCCTCGTGACTGGTCGATCGATCGGCGGCGACCGGACCAGCCACGCTGCTGTTCGCAACATGATGTGCTGCACTGTCGCCGGTCAGGGTGCCGGCGTGGCCGCCGCTGTCGCCGTGAAGACCGGGCGCGACGTCGCCGAGATCGACATCGCTGCGGTGCAGAACGAACTGAAGAGTCAGGACGTACGGCTGTGGTGACCACGCTCACGCAGGGGTAGCGGTTGTCGTCGTCGATCAGTCGATCGATGCGAGCCAGTCTCGGGCGTCGACCATCATCTCAATCGTCTGGCTGTGGGCCATGTCGTAGGCGTGTGCCTGTGTGTTCCATCCGCCGGCCTCGAGGGAAGCTGCGACCGCCTCGCCCCGATCGGTCGCGACGATCGGATCACGAGTACCCCATTGAACAAGAGCGGGCCGACCGTCGCCGCCCGAGAGGTCGACGGGCACGGCGGCGAACTCGGGCAACCCGCAACAGATAGCCCAGACCCCGCCATACCGGGGAGCGTCGGCCTTGCCCACGAGCGTGAGCGCCAGATACCCACCCTGGGAGAAACCGCCGACGTGGCACCGCTCAAGTGGAACATTCGCAGCAGCAGCCTCGTCGACGATCAGGGCCTCCAACGCTTCGACCGAGGCCTGGAACTGGTCGAGGTCGTACTGCATCGTCTCGGCGTCGATCGACCACCACGAGGCGCCATCGGTGTCGCCGTTGGGCAACGGCACCGGGCCGCGGGGCGCGATCGCACTGAAGCGCTCATCAGGGTCGACGAGCGGCACGTAGGACGCCAGGTGGTGTTGCTCGGCGGAGTAGCCGTGCAGGAGGAACAGCAGCCGAGGAGCGCTGTCGCGGGTGATCCGGTAGGTGGTCAACGACATGGGTCGGAGTCTGGCACGAGTCGGCCCATCAGCGGGCACCCCAATAGCCTTTGTCGCATGGATCTGACGTGGGAGGACCGCCAACGGGCGTTCCAGGTGAAGGTGCTCACCGAGGGGGTGAGTGAGGAGTTCGCCATCGGCGTCAGGCCGTACCGGACCTTCGTGGGCGCAGCCACCGGGGCGCCGCCACCGGCCGGTTCTCGTCTTGAGCGGGCGCTCGTCGTCATTATTGCGGGCGCTGCGATCGCCGCCACCCTTGTGCTGCTCGGCGGGCCCCGAACGATCGTGGCCGTCATCGCCGGTCTCACTGGCGGCCTGGCGATGTTTGCCGGTCTCGCCGGGCCCGACCCCCGGATCCGCCACGACCTTGACGAGCCGCTGCTGGCGATTTACGCCGACCGCGCTGGCATCGGCTCGGTGCCGATCTGTGTCACCGCCATCAGCGACGAGGAGCAGGTCCGGCTCGGCGCGGAAGGCTTCGGCAACGTCGTCGGCTCACCTCGACCTGGTGGGACGCTCGGCGTGTTCATCGATGACTACCTCGTCTGGGCCCGCACTCCACCTCGCGGCAATCGCAAAGGTGATCCGAGCTTCGGTCAGATCTAGCCGACTTGACTCAGTGGCCACCGCGGCGGACACCGCCGTATTTCATCCGGGTGTCGGTCATTGCGGCGGGACGCTTCTCGTCGTCAAGAATTGCGGCGTCGACCAGTTCACCGATGAACAGGGTGTGGCTGCCGAGGTCGTGAGCCTGACGGACCTCGCATTCCATCCAGGCGATCGCCTCGTCGAAGATCGGCGCTCCGGTCGCGCCGTCACGCACGGCACGGCCGTTGAGCGCTCCGTCTTCGAACACGGCGGGCTTGGAGAACTTCACGAACGGACGGGTCTCCTCGCTGTCCCAGAGGTTGACCGTGAACGAGCCACCTTGACTGATCAGGCGATGGGTGACCGCCGAGTTGTCGATCCCGACGCCAATCAGCACCGGTTCCATCGAAAGCTGCGTGATCCAGCTCGTGGTCATGCCGTTGCGTTCGCCGTTCGCCGCGGAACCGACCAGGGCGAGGGCATTCGGGATCTTCCACGTGACGCGGTTGACGAGTTCGTCTTCGAGGGCCATGCCCCGAGAGTAGAGCGGGCCCACGTCCTTCGTGGGGGTGGCGAGCCGAAGCGAGTGATCAGCCGAGGCCAGGACGGCCGGCTGCGACAGCGACAGCCATCCCCTCGACGAACAGCGGTCGCCCGTCGACCTCGATGACCTTCTCGATCCAGGTGATCTCGACCTCGAACTCTTTCGCACCGGCGGCCTGGACCTCTGCGACAGCGGCGGCTCGAGCCAGGTCCTCGGCTCGGGCCTGCGCCACGGGACGCTCCCACGTCGTCTCCGGTTCGCCACCAGCGTGAATCCGATAGACGCCCCGCCGCGGCGCGGTGACCGGGACTTCGGCGCGCACGCGGACCTTGCCGACCACGGCGCCGATGGCATTGGCGACATCGGCGTCGGCCGGAACCTCGACCTCGGTGCCGAGCAGATCTCCGATCGCCGGGTAGTAGATGGCCGCCGGGGCACCGAGCCCGACGAGCTTGGCGCCGAGTCCGATGTCGATTCGGGCAGAGCGCGACGTGCGATCGAGCGCAGCCGCGACGAGCGCGGAATGGGCAAGGACGTCGTCGAGGCCGTCGCGGTTGAGCGCAGCCGCAAGCAACGCCTCGGCCGATCGGCGCACGAGCGCAGCAACGACGGCTTCGCTGATCTCCTCGGGGGTCCCGGCGATGTCGTTGCCGTATCGATCTCGACGGCGAGCGAACACGGCCGCACCCAACCGGGCGATCTCGGGGTCGTGGGTGGTTTGGTCGCCGAGCACATGGCTGGCATCGGTGGGTGTGAAGGCGGCGAGGCGCAGAATCGCGCAACTCACGAGCCGTCGCATCGCCCGCTCCTGGAGGCTTGTCGCGACCACCTGTGACACCGGGACGAGCGGCTTGTCGACTGCGTCGACGACCGCCTGTTCGTTGGGGTCGAGGACGGCACCCTGAGCCCGTGCCGTGCGTTGGAGAAACATGCCGTCGAACGCGCCAGGAATCTTGTCGTTGAGGCGCGCTCGGAGTTCGTCGCGGACGATGTCGCCATGCTGCTCCCCCATCAGGCTGAGCGGCACGACCCGACGAGGACCGACCTCGAGCTGGGCCCCGACGGCTCGGTCGGCGAGTCGGATCTCGCTGTCGCCACCGAGGCCGTGCGTGTGCATCAGCACCGCCTCGACCATCGTGCGGTGGCCGCCGACGGTGGCACCATTGGCCCCGAACGGCGGCAGGCCGTCGCGCACGACCGCAATGTCGGTGGTGGTGCCACCGATGTCAGCGATCACGGCATCGTCGGCGTCGGCGAGATGTGCCGCACCGACGAGACTGGCTGCCGGCCCCGAGAGGATCGTCTCGACCGGACGCTCCTTCACAAAGTCGACCGAAACGAGCGAGCCGTTGCCACGCACGATCATCATCGGGGCGTCGATCCCCCGTTCAGTGATACTCCCGCCGGTGGTGGCGACGAGATCGTCGATCATGGCGATGAGGCGGGCGTTGAGTAGGGCGGTAACGCCCCGCTTGGGGCCGCCGAGGCTGGCTGACAGCACATGGCTGCAGGTCACCGGCTTTCCCGTGCGTTCGCTAATGAGTTCGCGGGCGGCGAGCTCATGATCGGCGTTGCGCGTGGCGAACTGGGCGGTGACAGCGAAGCCATCAACCTGGTCAGCGATCTCGTCAACGCGAGCGGCAAGTTCGTCGAGGTCTAGAGGCTCAATCGGATCACCGTGGCTGTTGTGACCCCCACCTACGACGATGACGGCGTCGTCGCCGATCGTTTCTCGCAGGCCATCACGATCGAGGGCGTCCTCGTCGAACCCGATCGTGACGAGGCACGCCGGACGGCCCGTGCCCTCGGCCAGGGCGTTGGTGGCGAGCGTGGTGGAAAGCGCTACCATCTTGATTGCCGACGGATCGACCGCAGCGTCGGACAAGGCCGCGTCGATCGCCCGACCAATCCCGATTGCGAGCTCGTCGTGTGTGGTGGGCGACTTCGCCTTGGCGACGATCTCCCGAGCGCGCTCGTCGTACACGACGGCATCCGTGTACGTCCCCCCGGTGTCGACACCCAACGCGTAGCGGCGCGGCTCTGTCATTGCGGCACAGTCTGCCCTGGTCGCCGTGTACTGCGCGTCATCTCGGGCGCCGGTCATAACAGCTTCACACGGATCCGAACGGTCGGGGGTGGCGGGGCTGACGGGCCCCGAGCAGGGGCGGGAGCGCCACTCGCTGATCGTGAGACCAAGGCGTCCGCTCCGAGGTCAGCTCTCTGGCGACCAGAGCGGCTCGTCGATCACGAAGCCGATGTCCTCGCCCCACGTATTGCGATACGCCACCTCGTGAACGGCATCACGCTTCGCCACCCCCCACGTGCCGGTCGGATACCCCATCGGGATACAGGCGGCCATCTTCCACCCCTTGTCCTCGGGCACACCGAGGATCTCGAAGGTCTCGCTGTTCTTGAACGCCAGGACGCTGGTGAGCGACGAGCCGACATCCTCAGCGCGGGCCGCAAGCATTGCGGACCAGATCGCCGGGAAGATCGAACCACCGCTGGAGTCGTTGCGGTCGAAGGCGAACAACAGCAGCGGATACGACGCAAAGTTGTCCTGGGCCCAACCCACCGACTTGATGATCTTGCGCATCTGGACGGTCTCTGGATCGGTGGAATCCGACTCCGCGTCGTCCATCTTGTCCTTGTAGATGGTCGCCCAGAGCAGGTCGATGCACACCTTGTAGAGCTCACTCAACTGCTCCCGTTTGGCCGGATCATCGACCAACATGAAGCGCCAGTTCTGATTGTTGCCGCCGCTGGGAGCCCGGATGGCGGCATCGAGGATTCGCATCTGCAGGTCCTCAGGGATCGGGTCGGGTTTGACCCGCCGCATCGCTCGGGTGGTGTACAGCGCTTCACGGATATCCATGCCACAAAGTCGATCACGGCTCGCGTCGATGAGCAAAAAGACGGACAGCTCGGCATAGCGGAGCGCAGGCCCGTATCCTTCAGTCATGACGAGCGCCTCCCGCCCCCCGCTCGAAGCCGTCCGCGACCGTCTTGGTCGCGGCATCCGCGAGATGCTCGCCGGTACACCTGACCAGGTGCACGAGTGGGATCCCGCCGCCGACCGCCGCTTCGCGCCCGACTCGGCGATGTGGGCCGTGCACACCGACGTCGCCATGCTCGTCGGCGGTCTGCGGGCATTGCTGCTGCAGACGCTGCACCCCCTCGCCCTTGCCGGAGTCGTCCAGCACTCGACCTACAAGACCGATCCACTCGGCCGGCTCCATCGCACCGGCGCCTTCGTCGGCACCACGACTTTCGGCACGGTCGAGGAATCCGATCAGATCATCGCCCAGGTCAAAGCGATCCACGCCCGGGTCAACGGCACCGCTCGCGACGGCCGTGAGTACTCCGCCCTCGATCCCCACCTGCTCATGTGGGTCCACTGCACCGAGGCTGACAGTTTCCTTCGGGCCCGAATGCGCTACGGCGCAACACCACTGCCCGAGGGAGTCGCCGACACCTATGTCGCCGAGATCGGTGAGATCGGCGCTGCGCTCGGCGTGATCGAACCCCCGCAGAACCAGGCCGAGCTCCGCGAGCGGCTGATCTCCTACCGACCCGAGCTGCAGGCCACCCGGGACACGCGCGAGACCGTGCGTTTCCTCGTCGTGCCGCCGCTTCCCCTTGCCGCACGGCCGCCCTACGGCATCTTGTTCGGCGCGGCCACGGCGATGCTGCCCCGCTTCGCTCGCCGAATGCTCCTGCTGCCGGTCGCCCCCGGCGCCGAGTCGCTGGCCATCCGGCCCGCCGCCACCGCCTTGCTGCGCACGATGGGCTGGGCACTCGGCGACCACCCCGCCGTCGAGGCCGCACGGGCCGCCGAAGCCGACTGACCGCCTAGCATCGAGGCCATGGATCTGGCCGAGGTGCAGCGGTTGATGGACGAGCTCTACGGTGAGGCTGACCGCGCCCGTGGTGTGCCATCGACGGTCGCCTGGCTCGCCGAGGAGTTGGGCGAACTTGCCCAGGCCGTGCGCAAGGGAACTCGTGAGCAGCAAGTGCACGAGTTCGGCGACGTGCTCGCCTGGCTCGCATCGCTCGCCAACCAGATGGATATCGACCTCGACGATGCCATGCAGCGCTACGTCGAGAACCCGCCCTGAGCGACGTTCGAGGATGTGATTTCGAGCGAATCAGGAGACGGAATCTGCGGCCTCGCCGCTCGACTCAGTCAGCGCTGACGATGCCCTGCTCGATGAGGCTCTCGGCAATCTGGATCGTGTTGAGCGCCGCACCCTTGCGGAGGTTGTCGCCCGACAGAAACAGGCTGAGCCCATGCTCGACCGTGTCGTCGACCCGAATCCGACCGACATAAGTTGCGTCGAAACCGGCCGAGTCGAGCGGGGTCGGGATGTCCATCAGCACGACACCATCTGCATCGGCGAGGATCTCGCGTGCGCGGTCGGGGCTCATCGCCGAGGAGAACCGGGCGTTGATCGCCAGCGAGTGGCCGGTGTAGACCGGCACGCGCACACAGGTACCTGAGACCTTGAGGTCGGGCAGACCCAGAATCTTTCGGCTCTCGAAGCGGAGCTTTTGCTCCTCGTTGGTCTCATCGAGGCCATCGTCGACCAGCGCGCCGGCGAACGGGAGCACGTTGAACGCGATCGGCTTCACAAAGTTCGGGCCATCGTCGATCGACACCGCTCGACCGTCGTAGGTGAGCTCCGGACCGTCGGCGCCGACCTTCTGAGCTTGCTCATCAAGCTCGCGGACACCCGAGAGCCCAGCACCCGACACGGCCTGGTAGGTCGAGATGATCACGGCCTCGAGACCGGCCTCATCGGCGAGCGGCTTCATGACCGGCATGGCGACCATCGTGGTGCAGTTGGGGTTGGCGACAATGCCTTTGGGGATCGAGTGCAGGTCGGCGGCGTTGACCTCCGGCACAACCAGCGGGACGTCGTCGTCCATGCGCCAAGCACTGGAGTTGTCGACCACGATCGCGCCGGCGGCCGCGACCCTCGGGGCAAGTTCCTTCGACGTGGAACCGCCAGCGGAGAAGAGCGCGATGTCGAGGCCGCTGTAGTCGGCCGTCTCCGCGTCTTCCACCGTGATGTCCTGACCATTCCATTCGATGGTCTTGCCCGCCGAACGGGCGGAGGCGAACAATCGAAGCGAGGTCACAGGGAAGGAGCGCTCCGCCAAGAGCGATCGCATCACACCGCCGACCTGGCCGGTGGCACCAACGATTCCTACGTGCATGGTGATTAGGCTATCGGCCACCCACTTGGGGCCACCTGCCGATTCCCATGATGACGGAGTGTGATCTTCGCCATCGTCGACCAGCGGGCCGGCTCAGCCGACGAGTTTGGCGTGGTACGCCTCGAGTCGAGCGAGCAGTTCGGCCTCGGGAAGCTCGCCTTCGCTGCGCTTGAGCTCGAGCAGCCAACTCATGATCTGCCCGACCTCCCGGCCCGGCCCGATGCCGAGGTGGGCCATCACCGCATCGCCGTCGATCTGGGGCCGCTCGGCATTCCGGCGATCCTCTTCTGCAAGCTCGGCGATACGGCGCTCGAGGTCGTCGATCGATTCCTGCAGCGCCCCGGCCTTCGCCCGGTTGCGGGTCGTGCAATCGGAGCGCACGAGCGCATTCAGGCGGCCAAGCAGCGGGCCAGCATCGCGGGCATAGCGTCGAACGGCAGCGTCGGACCAGCCGTCGGCGTAGCCCTTGAACCGGCCGCTCAGGCGAACCAGTTCGGCAACCTGATCGGTCACCGACTCGTCGTAGCCAAGCGCCGCCATGCGCTTGCTGGTCATCCGACCACCGACGACCTCGTGATGACGAAAGGTCACGCCACCGTGCTCGAAACTTCGGGTCTTGGGCTTGGCGATGTCGTGGAACAACGCCGCCAAGCGAACGACCAGATCGGCCGGGGTCTTGGCAACGACGGCGACGGTATGGGACAGGACGTCCTTGTGACGATGGATCGGATCCTGCTCCATGCGCAGCGCTGGCAATTCGGGCACGAGCGCGTCGATGCGGCCGCTGTCGATCGCCACCCACAGAGAGGCGGCAACGTCGTCGGCCATCAGAATCTCATTGAGTCGTTCGGCTGGCGCCAGCTCGGTCGCAGACATCGCTCGCAAAGTCTACGGTTCAGCCCATGATGCTCGACCGCTTTCGTCTCGATGATCGGGTTGCCATCGTCACCGGCGCCGGTCGAGGAATCGGCGCCGCCGTGGCAGCTGGTCTGGCCGAAGCCGGTGCCGATGTCGTCGCCGGCGCCCGTTCAGCCGACCAGCTCGCCAAAACCGCGGTGACGGTCGAGGCGAACGGACGCCGAGCGGTGACGGTCGCCGGCGACCTCTCGACCCGCGACGGCATGCGGGCGCTCGTCGACACCGCCATCGCCGAGTTCGGCCGGGTCGACGTTGTTGTCAACAACGTCGGCGGCGCCATGCCGTCGGCCCTCCTCGACACGAGCGAGCAGTCGTTCGACACCGCGCTGCGATTCAACGTCACCAGCGCCTTCAATCTGACCCAACTGGCCGTGCCGCATCTGCTCGAATCCGACGGCGCGTCCGTGGTGAACATCGCGTCGAGCGCTGGCCAGTTCGCGTTCCGGGGGATGAGCGCCTACGGCACCGCCAAGGCGGCCCTGATCCATCTCACCCGCGAACTCGCACAGGATCTCTCGCCGAAGGTGAGGGTCAACGCCGTGAGCCCAGGGGCGATTACGACCTCGGCGCTCGACATCGTGCTCCAGACCCCGGAGCTTCACGACGCCATGATCGAGGGCACACCGATGCGTCGCCTGGGTGACCCCGACGACATCGCCGCTGCCGTGCTCTTCCTTGCCTCGCCCGCTGCGAGCTATGTCACCGGCGAGGTGCTGGCCGTCAACGGCGGCATCCAGGGCTCGAACCTCGAACTCGGGCTCCCCGATCTGTGAGCTGAGCCACAACGGTGGTCGTCTGGGCCATCCGCCCCACCCGGTCTACGCTCGATCCATGGGAGACGTTCAGGAACGCAACAAGGCCACCGCCGCTCGATATTGGGAGGCGCTGTACTCCCACAACTGGCAGGCCGTCGCTGGCTTCTTTTCCCCCACCGCCAACTATGTCGACAAGGGGCTGGGCGAATCCCTCGGTGGCGCCCACGGACCCGACGAGATCATCGCTCGACTCCGACTCGGGCTCGACCCGGTCGAGGCCCACAACCACATCGAGGGGACGATGATCGCCGAGGGCGACATCGTCGTCACTGAGCACGAAGAGGAGTGGGTGTTCCACACCGGTGAACGCATCCTCCATCCGTTCGCTTCAGTGATGGTGTTCGCCCCCGACGGGAAGATCGAGCGCTGGTGGGACTATTCGAACCTCGGCAACCTGCTCGACAACGCGCCCGCCTGGTGGCTCGAACACATCGCTCAGGGGTACCGCTCCGCAGAGAAGTAGCGAGTCTCGATCCCATCAAGCACGGTTTCGAGGCCTTCGGCGAAGCGTTCTTCGCGACTCAGGTTCACCAACAGCTCCCGCCTGAAAGTCGCGACTCGGACAAATTCCCCGTCGGGAGCAAGATTCGGCACGTCGCTTGCCGAACTTGCCTGCTGCACGAGTGTGCCGACCACCCAGTTCGCCACGACACTGAAGGCGAGGGCGGCGACGCGGAGATTGTCGGTGGTGTCGTCGAAGATCGCAACGACCCGGTCGAGAAAGCGTTGCTCACCGCGAGAGACGGGCGGACGGCCGACCAGTAACGGGAACGCATTGGGGTGCGCTGCTGCGACCGAGACATAGCTGAGAGCCATCTCGGCGGCCCGCACCCGCCAGGGTCCATCAGGTTCGGTGTAGGCATCGAGGATGTGCTCGTACAGGCGGTCAGCGACCGCATCGAGCAGGTCGTCCTTATTGTCGACATGGTTATAAAGCGACATCGCCTCAACCCCAAGCTCGGCGCCCAGCTTGCGCATACTCAGTTGATCGAGCCCGCGCTCGTCGATCAGCGACAGCGCAGTCTCGGCGATCAGTGCCCGATTGAGGGGCGCACGCTCGGTGACCGTCATCCCGAGAGTGTAGGGCGAGTGGGGGTTCCGTCTGCGAGCTGTGTCGGCACCGGCCATGCCTGCGGGTCGGTTCACGGCGATGGGGCAGGTCGCCTCACTTGGCTCGGCCAGCTGACGACGAGAAACGAGCCCATCCCGGCAGGATCGAGCAGGGCACCCGCCTCGGTGAGCCGACTCCGTGCCCGAAGCGCAGCGAGGTCACCGACGTGGGCCGAAGCCTCCCAAGCACGGCGGCCTTCCTCGACGAGCGCATCGATACCGTACCGGCGCAGGAACGCTGCCTGCGTCTCGATGACCGGCGATCCGATCGCCGCTAGTTGCTCGGTCGGCACGTCGATCGTGATGTCGCACCGACCGGGCTCAGCGAGCCAATCGACAACTCGGTCATGACCTCGATAGGCACGCAGCCACTCACCTTCGCGTTCGAGCAAGGCACTCGTCGGCGCGGCGTAATCGAGCACGACAAGGAGGGCCCCGGGGAAGCGGTGCCGCCGCTCACTCACCCAGTCGGTCGCCGGCCCGATGACGGGCAGCACGCTCCCTGCGGGGGCGTCGTCAACGCCGGCCGGTGTCGCCGTCGGCGAGCCACCAACCAGCGCGAAGCCGGTGTCGCCGGTGCCGACCCGCAGCTCGAACCAACCCGACTCGCCACGCTGAACAATGTCGAAGGCGAGATTGTCAAGAAGTTCGTTGGCGAACACGACATCAACCTGATCGAGCGAACGGTCGTCGGCCACCGACCGCAAATGATCACCCTCAGGATGCTGGAGCCGTTGGCTATCGGACCGCTCGACCATCACCCACTTGAGCGCGCCCGCCGCGAGGCACGCGCCGGCGGCAGCGGTGACGGTGCGGGCAAGGGTGCCCGGACCAGCGCCGTGCTCAGCGACGACAAAGCGATTCGGCTCCCCAGCCTCCCGCCACCATGCATCGACAGCGTTGCTGACAACCGCACCGAAGAGCGGCCCCACTTCAGGGGCGGTGATGAAATCACCGCGACGGCCCGCCTGACCAACGGCTGCGTAGAAGCCCTCCGCCTCGTCGTACAGGGCCGCATCGACAAAATCGGACACGGCGATGGGCCCATCGGCCGCGATGCGCGCTCGGAGTCGATCGGCCAGCGATGTGGCCGCCATGAGATCAGCCGCCGAGGCCGCCGGCCAACAGCGTGACGTCGAACTCGCTCACCAGCGGCGGGTAGACGCCGAAGGCGATGGTGAGGGCGGCCGTGATGGCCAATGCCGACACGAGCGACGCCGGGACACGGATCGGTGTCGTGTCGCCGTTGGGGGCATCCTCCGCCCACATGCCGAGGCCAATGCGGGCGTAGTAGTAGAGCGCGATCACCGAGTTAACGGCGACGAAGACACCGAGCACCACACCGGATGCACTCTCGGCCTCGATCACGGCCTCCATGACTCGGAACTTTGCCCACCAACCGCCGAGCGGCGGAATGCCGGCGAGCGAGAACAGGAAGACGCTCATCGCAATGGTCAGGCCCGGGGCGTAACCGAACAGACCCTTGAACGAGTCGATCTCGGCGGAGCGGGTCTTGCGAGCAACCGCCAGCACGATGGCGAAGGCGCCGAGGTTCATAGCGGCGTACACCAGGAGATACGTGACCGTGGCGGTGAGGGCGGCGTCACCGACATCGCTGGCGACCGCAAGGGGCGCCAGCATGTAACCGGCTTGGGCGACACCGGAGTAGGCGAGCATGCGGACCAGGTTGGTCTGACGGAGGGCGACAAGGTTGCCGACGGTCATCGAGGCCGCGGCGAGAATCCAGATCAACGGTTCGTACACGTCGTCCCGGCCGAAGAAGCCGACGAAGAGCAGATTGAGCAACGCTACGAAGCCGGCCGCCTTCGACGCGACCGAGAGGAAGGCCGTAACCGGCGTAGGGGCACCCTCGTAGGTGTCTGGTGCCCAGGTGTGGAACGGGAACGCCGAGACCTTGAAGGCGAAACCGATGATCACGAAGATCACGCCCACGACGACAATGGCAGACGGCGAACCATCGACGCTGACGGCTTCGTTGATGTCGGCCAGCAGGGTCGAGCCGGCGCCGCCGTAGAGCAGCGACATGCCGTAAAGCATGATCGCAGAAGCGAACACGCCCATCAGGTAGTACTTCAGGCCCGCCTCGTTGCTCTTGAGATCACGCTTGCGCCAGGTCGCGAGCATGTAGGCGGGGATCGAAAGCAGCTCGAGCGCAACGAAGACCGTGATGAGATCACGGGCCGACGCCATCAGGACCATGCCGAGGATCGAACTCAACAGCAGGCCGTAGTACTCGCTCTCCCAGTAGTCGCCTTCGGCGACATAATTGGTCGACAAGAGGACGACCACATAGCCGGCGACCAAGAACATCGCCTTCATCACGAGGGCGTAGTTGTCGACGACAAAGGCTCCGCCGAACATCACGCGATCCTCACCGTCGAGGGCGAGGGTGACGATCGGGATCATGGTGACCAGCAAGGCGATCGAGGCGACCGACGAGGTCAGACGACGGCCCCGCTCGAGCCAGACGATGTCCATCACAGTGACAAGCGCGCCGAACGCGAGCAGCGTGAGCTCCGGCGCGACGGCATGCCAGTCGATGGCGGGTCGAACGAAATCGACCTCTTGGGCGAGCAGGGCGAGCATCAGGTTCAGCCTCCGAGGGCGGCCGTGGTGGCGTCGGCGACACCGTCACAACCGTTCTCAAACTGCAGACAGTTGTTGAGCGACTCGACGACGGCCGGGTCGGTGACTTCGAAGATCAGGCCGGGGGCCACGCCGAAAAGCACGATGAGTAAGAGGAAGGGTGTCCACGACACCCACTCCAGCGGCGTGACATCGACGATCTCGGGATCGTTGGCGAACTCCTCAGGGGGCTCGCCCATCGCGGTTCGCTGGAGCAGCCACAGGAGATAGCCGGCGGCGAGCACCGTACCGACAGCGGCGACGACCATGTAGCCGCGGAACGTCTCGACAGGGAGACCATTGGCGGGCTGATAGGCCGACAAGATCGCCGGGAACTCACCCCAGAAGCCGGCGAGGCCAGGCAGGCCAAGCGACGCCATCGACGTGAAGCCGAGAATCCAACCGAGACGCGGCGCCTGGATGAGCATGCCGCCGAGACGGCCAATCTCGAGGGTGTGATAGCGGTCCTTCACCGAACCGGCGATGAAGAACAGCATGCCGGTGATAAGACCGTGGGCCACCATGCCGAAGATGGCGGCGTTGATGCCGAAGTCGGTGAGGGTCGAGATGCCGAGCATCACGAACCCCATGTGCGCCACCGACGAGAACGCGATCAGGCGCTTCATGTCGGTCTGGGCAAGACAGCCGAGGGCGCCGTAAATGATGCCGATGACGGCAAGCAGGCCGATCACCGGGGCCCAGGCCTCGGCGGCTTCGGGAAGCATCGGGATCGAGATGCGGATGAAGCCATACGTGCCGAGCTTGAGCAGCACCGCAGCCAGGATTACCGAACCCTGCGTGGGCGCCTGCGTGTGGGCATCGGGCAACCAGGTGTGGAACGGGAACATTGGCACCTTGACGCCGAAGCCGATGAACATGCCACCGAAGATCAGCAACTGGCTGCTGCGGGCGATGCCGGCGCCGGCGGTGTCGGTGAGCTCTCGCATGTCGAAGGTGCGCAGGAACTCGCCGGTGACGGGATCCTTGGCGAGGAAGAACAGCGCCAGGAAGCCGAGCAGCATCAGGGCCGAACCGAACAGCGTGTAGAGGAAGAACTTCAGCGAGGCATAGCGGCGGTCGTCGCCACCCCACACCGCGATCATGAAGAACATCGGGAGCAAGACGACCTCGAAGAAGACGAAGAAGAGGATGAGGTCCTGCGCCACGAAGGTGCCGATCATGCCGGTCTCGAGGATCAGCATGAGGATGAGGAACGACTTGGTGTTGCCCGGCGACGGGATGTGGCTCCACGAGTAGAGGAAGACCAACGGCATCACCAGCACGGTGAGTGCGATGAGCGGCAGCGACATGCCGTCGACGCCGAGCGTGTACCCGGCGCCGATGACGTCGATCCACGGCTCATCGACCACCCACTGAAGTTGACCAGCCTGGTCGTAGTTGAAGTCGAACAACATCGCGATGCCGAGACCGAAGGCGACGAGGCTGACCGCAAGCGCCCAGCGCTTATGGAGTTCGTCGTCGTTCGGCATCGCCATGGCGATGACGGCACCGAGGAGCGGTACGAACGTGACAGCGGTGAGGATCCAAGAGTCCATTGCAGTGTGTTCCCGTTACTGAGGTGAGAGCTAGAGGGCCAGAAGGAGGACGAAGGCGCCGGCCAGGATGGCCGCACCGGCGAACATGATCGCCGCGTAGTTCTGCACGCGGCCGGTGTTGATGTGTCGGAGTTCTTCGCCGATCGCGTCGGATGTGCGACCGGAGGCATTGATGGCGCCGTCGACGACGCCTTGATCGATCTTTTCGTAGACGAGTTTGCCGCTCTGCACGGCGGTGCGCCCGGCACCGTCGACCGTGCCGTCGAGCACGTTCTGGTTCACCCAGTATGCGGCCTTTGCGATCGGGCCCTTCGTGCCACCGGCGATGATGCCGGTGTAGAGGTGATCGAGGTAGTACTTGTTCACCAGCAGCTTGTGGCCGGCTCGGGCCAACGCATTCGTGGTGGTGACACCGTTGGGAAGCCCCACGAGGTGCTCGCCGGTGCGCTGCGCCAGACGATCGACCTTCACGAAGTAGTAGGTGAACGCAGCGCCTGCGCCGGCGACGGCGACCAGCGAGGCCACGATCGCAAGCCACCAGCTCGGCGTGGCGTGGCCGACAGCCGGGAAATACGACGAGCCCGCTGGCTCGATGAAGTGCAAGAAGCGTTCCTGCCAACCCGCAGGATCCTTCTTCGAGCCGGTGAGGAAACCGGGCGGGAGGTTGGCGAAGCCGACAAGGATCGAGAACGCCGACAGGATGTAGAGCGGGTAAAGGATCCGCGGGCCCGACTCGTGCGGCTCGCCGTGATGGCCGTGGTCGTCGGCATGATCCTCAGCGTGATCGTCGTGGTGGCCGCCGCGGTACTCACCGTGGAAGGTCAGGTAGACGCAACGAGTCATGTAGGCAGCGGTGAGGGCCGCGCCGATCATGCCCATGACGAAGTGGAAGGTGTAGCTGCCCGGCGCTGAGCCGCTGCCACCAAGGATGCCCCAGCCACCGGTGTTGACGAGGATCTCGTCCTTGGACCAGAAGCCGGCGAGCGGGAAGAGACCGGCGAGCGCAAGCGAGCCGATGACGAACGTGACATAGGTCTTCGGCATGAATTTGCGCATGCCGCCCATGTCCTTCTTCATGTCGAAGCTGTGCACGGCGTGGGCGACCGAGCCCGAACCGAGGAAGAGGTTGGCCTTGAAGAAGGCGTGGGTGAAGAGGTGGAAGACCGCCGCCGTCCAGGCGCCGACGCCGAGCGCCATCGCCATGTACCCGAGCTGCGAGACGGTCGAGTAGGCGAGCACCTTCTTGATGTCGTCTTGAACGAAGGCGAGAAGGCCCGCACCGACGAGGGTCACGGCACCGACCGTGGCGAGGAAGTTGATGCTCGAGCCGTCGATCTGCATCCCCTCCCAGAAGACAGGGAAGAGGCGGGCGACCATGTAGATGCCGGCGACGACCATCGTGGCAGCGTGGATGAGCGCCGAGACCGGCGTGGGCCCGGCCATGGCGTCGGGCAGCCAGGTGTGTAGCACAAACTGGCCTGACTTCGACATCACGGCGATCGTGAGGCAGGCCGCTGCGACCACGAGTGCGGTGTGGCTCACACCGCCCTGGAGGATGTTCTCGTTAATCGTGATCGTGTCGAAGGTCATGCCCTTGCCAGCGGCGAAGAACAGCGTGATCATGCCGACGAGAAGGCCAACATCCCCGACACGGTTGGTGATGAACGCCTTCAGTGCGGCGTCGCTGTTGGGCTTCTCTTCCCACCAGTGACCGATCAGGGCGAACGAACACACGCCGACGAGTTCCCAACCGACGATCATCTGGAGAATGTTGTCGCTAAGGACAAAGAAAAGCATCGAGGAGGTGAACAGCGACAAGAACGCAAAGAAGTGCGTGTAGCGGCGATCGCCACCGACGTAATCCGTCGAGTAGATGTGCACCAGCAACGAGATCATCGTGACGACGAACAGCATCATCACACTGAGGCCGTCGACCATGATGCCGGCGTTGAACTCCACACCGCCGGACTGCAACCACTGGGTGGTCTTCTGCACGGCCACATAGGCCTGACCGTCGCCCCCAGCAGCTTCCGCTGCGGTGCCCGCGGCAAGGGTCACGTTGTCGACAGCGGAACCCGTGCCGTCGTCGACAAGGACGGCAGCCTTCTCTCCATACGTGTCGAGCGTGAAGTTGTCGCGGTGGTCCATCCAGGCAGCACCAGTGAGGATCGCGAGGATGAAGCTGATCGAGACGGCAGTGATGCCGAACTCGGCGCCCTTGAAGGGCATCTTCTTGCCGAAGAAGAGGATGAGGACAAACGAGATTGCCGGCAACAGGGCGATCAACCACGCGTTCTCCAGGAGCCAGTTGGCCTCGTTGGTAACGGTGGAGACTTCGGAAACCGCGCCAGCGGCGAGATGGGGGAACACGACCTGCTCAGCCCTTCAGCAGGTCGGCCTGGGTTAGGTCGATACTGCGGCGGTTGCGGTACATGAGGAGCACAATGGCGAGACCGATGCCGACTTCGGCAGCGGCCACAGCGATCGTGAACAGGGCGAACACCGAACCACCGACGTCGGCGCGGAACGCACCAAACGCCACGAGGTTGATGTTGACGGCGTTGAGAATCAACTCGACCGACATGAGCACGAGCATGCCGTTCTTTCGGGCGAGCACGCCATACACGCCGAGACAGAACAAGACGGCGCTGAGGAGCAGGAACTGGTTCAGCAGCATGGTGATCCTCAGTCTTTCCGGGCTACGACGATGGCCCCGATGAGGGCGGCGAGCAGAAGCACCGACACCGCTTCGAAGGGGACGATGTACTGGCTGAAGATGGCGTCGGACACCTCGACGACGCCCTGCGGTCCGTCAATATCGACCCGGGTGTCCTCGAAGGAGTCGACCAAGGCCACCGCCATCACGGCGAACAACAACACGCCGACGATCGCAGCCATCGCCCGCTTCTCGCCGGCAACGGTCTCGTCGTCGCCCATCGACGCACGCGTGAGCATGACGCCGAACAGAAACAACACGATCACAGCACCGATGTAGACGAGCACTTGCGTGACCGCAACGAATTCAGCACCGAGGAAGAGGAACTGCACCGCAACGCCGGCCAGCACGACGACCAGCCAGAGCGCAGCGTGCACGACGTTGGCGGTCGTGACCACCCGGAACGCCGCGTAGATCATCGTCCCCGCGATCACCGCGAAGAAGATGTTCTGTGCCACATAGAGATCGGTCTCCGAGGAGACCTGGGCCAACAACTGCATCACGTCGAGGGAACCTTCTTGACTTTGGCTTCCGAACCCGCCTCGTAGGGCTCGAACTCCGGCACCGTCTCCATCCACTCCGCTAGGCGCGACTTGTCGTGAAGGAGATCAGCGATTCGAGGCTCGGAAAACTCATACTCCGGGCTCCAGAACAGCGCCTCGAACGGGCAGACCTCGACACAGATGCCGCAGTACATGCACAGAGCAAAATCGATGTCGAAGCGATCGAGGGCGTTGACCTGGCGGGGCTTACCGCCAGCACGGCGCGGCGGCGCCTTTTCCTTATGGCCCTCGATGTAGATGCACCAGTCCGGGCACTCACGAGCGCAGAGCATGCACGCCGTGCAGTTCTCCTCGTGCAGGGCGATCACACCGCGGGCACGGGCGGGCGGCGCTTCCTTCTCGTGCGGGTACTGCACGGTGTCGGCGCCCTTGACCGGGTTGGGGATCGGCTTCTTGGGGTCCGGGAAGATCGTGCGGAGCATGGTGCCACCGGTGACACCGAGGCCCTTGACGATTCCGGTCGGTAGGTAACGTCCCATGACTGGCTCCTAGAAGACGATCTTGAGAACGGCGGTGACCACAATGTTGGCCAGCGACAGCGGGATGAGCACCTTCCAGGCCAGCTGCTGGAGCTGATCCTCTCGGAAGCGGGGTAGCGAGAACCGGGCCCAGAAGATGATGAAGGTGAGGACGACCACCTTGGTGACCAAGACGAGCGGACCCAGAAGATTCCAGACATTGTCGTCGAACCCGAGGCCCGGGATCGGCGCCCACCAACCACCGAGGAACAACACCGACGCAATGGCGCTGAAGACGCCGGCGGTGGCGAACTCACCAATGAAGAAAAGCAGGAAGCGCATGCCCGAGTACTCGGTCATGTAGCCGGTGACCAACTCGGACTCTGCGATCGGCATGTCGAACGGGGTCTGGGTGAGTTCGGCCTGCATCGCGATCATGAAGATCACAAAGGCGACAAACTGGGTGAGGATATACGGGTTACCGATGCCGCCCCAGCCGAAGATCTCGCCATCGGCTTGGGCCTGCACGATGCCCTGCATGTTCATCGTCTCGGCCTGGATGACCACACCCATGACGGCGAGGATCAGCGGGAGTTCGTAGGCGATGAGCTGGCCCGTGGCGCGCAGGCCACCGAGCAGCGAGTACTTCGAGGCCGAGCCCCAGCCGGCCATGAGGATGCCGATGACCGACACCGACGACACCGCCATGGCGAGGTAGATGCCGAGCTCGGAGTTGATGAACCAGGCGTCGGGACCGCCGGGCACGACGACGACCAACAGGAACGTCGACATGAGCACGACGAACGGGGCGGCGGCGAAGACGAACCGGTCAGCCTTGCGCGGGAAGATGTCTTCCTTCTGGAGGAACTTGCCGACCTCGGCCAGCAGCTGCAGCGAGCCGAACGGGCCAGCCTCCATCGGGCCGAGCCGGCTCTGCATGAACGACACCAGCTTGAACAGGTGCACATACACCAGGGTGCCCGCGACCAGCAGCACCGCAGCGAGGCCGACGCCAACACGGATACCGGTCTGTTGCCAGTACGCGAGCTCCCCCAGGATCGCGACGTCGGTCATCTGTCGATGTCCCCCAAGATGAAGTAGAGCGACCCCAGGATCGTGACGATATCGGGCACGTAGACGCCCTTGAGCAGCCAGGGCGTGATCGAGATGTTGTTGAACGACGCCGAACGGATCTTCACCCGGTACGGGGTGAGATCACCCTTCGAGACAACGTAGTACCCCATGACCCCCAGCGGGTTCTCGGTCTCCACATAGGCCTCACCAGCCGGCACCTTGATGATGCGCGGGACCTTGGCCATGACCGGGCCACTCGGCAGCCCGTCACAGAGCTGGTCGACCATCTTGGTGCTCTCACGTACCTCCTGGAGGCGCACCCAGAAGCGGGCGAAGGAGTCGCCATCAGGATGGGTCCAGACCTTCCAGTCGAGTTCGCTGTGCACGAGTCCGCACGGATTGTCGCGGCGGGTGTCCCAGTTGACACCCGAGGCGCGGATGTTCGCGCCCGACAGGCCATAGCTCAGACCGACGTCGGCAGGGATCACACCGATGCCGCGGCAACGAGCCTCAAAGATCTCGTTGCCCTGAAGCAGCCCTTCGATCTCATCGCAGAAGCTGCGAATCTTCTTCATCGCCCGCTTGGTCTCCGCGATCCAGCCTGCGGGCAGATCGTCCTTGAGGCCGCCGATGCGGTCGAAGTTGGGGTGGAAGCGGCCACCGGTGGCCGCCTCGATCTGGTTGAGCACATGCTCGCGGTCGCGGAAGGCGAAGAAGGCCGGCGTGACCGCACCGACCTGCAGGCCCATGTCGCCGAGGAACAGCGAGATGTTTGCGATACGGCTCATCTCGAAGAGGATCGTGCGAATCCAGGCGGCGCGTGGCGGCGCCTCGACATCCATCAATTTCTCCGCTGCGAGGATGAAGGGCACCTCATTGGCGAAGCTGCCCACCCAGTCGATGCGGTTGATCAGCGTGGTGACCTGCGGGTAGGTGCGGACCTCGGCAAGCTTCTCGTAGCCGCGGTGCATGTAGCCCATGATCGGATCGGCAGCGATGACCTGCTCGCCATCGAGCCTTGCGACGATGCGCAGCGTGCCGTGGGTGGCGGGGTGCTGGGGACCGATGTTGAGGGTCATGCCCTCGGTTTCGATCTCCACGTTGACGCGGGCATCGGCCGCCTGGGCGGCGATATAGCCCAGCTGCTCGCGATCGGAGATGGCGGTCATTCGGCTTCCTCCGTGGTCTCAGCGGCATCTGCCGGGTCGTCGTCGCCGGGCATCTGCTCGACGTCGACGATGCCGGGCCATGGCTTCAGACGTCGGGCCAGCAGCGGGTAGTCCTTGCGCAGCGGATTGCCTTCGAATCCGGCCGGCAGATAGATGTGGCGCAGGCCGGGATGACCCTCGAAGGAGATGCCGAACATCTCCCAGCACTCACGCTCGTGCCAGTTGGCGCCGCTGTAAACCGGGACCCAACTGTCGATCGATAGATCGTCGTCGGGGACATCGGCCTTCAGCGTGACGCCGCGGCCGTTGACGATGTCGTTGACCCGGGCGAACACCTGGAAACGGGTGTCACCGCCGGCGACGCCCTGCTCGATGGCCATGTCGATCTCGGAGGCCTCGTCGTGACCGAGGCTGAGATCGACCTGGGCGTCCATGTCCCGGCCGAAGGGCGAGGGCTTCCAGTCGATGGCCGACAAGAAGTTGAAGTACTCGAAGCCGAGGCCGGTCTTGAGATAGGCGCCAGCGGCGGCCCAGGCGCTTCGGTCGACGCGGACCCATAGGTCGTCGCCGGGCGCGAGGTGGGAGCCGACGACGGCATCGCCGAATTCGGTCTGGATCTTGGCGAGTAGCGCTTTGCGGGCCTCGTCGGACTCGACGACCTCGGTCTCTCCTTCGACGGGAGTGTCAGTCGACGACAATCGGCTCACCCTTCCAACGCTCGGCCATATCCTCGTTCTGGATGCGCTCCTGCAGCAAAACGATGCCCTCGAGCAGTGCTTCGGGACGGGGCGGGCAGCCAGGGACGTAGACGTCGACCGGGATGATCTGATCGACGCCCTTCGTCACGGAGTAAGAGTCCCAGTACGGGCCGCCGCAATTGGCGCACGAACCCATTGAGATCACGTACTTGGGTTCGGGCATCTGTTCGTATAGACGCTTGACCGACGGCACCATCTTGTCGGTGACGGTGCCGGAGATGACCACGAGGTCGGCCTGGCGAGGCGAGGCGGGCAGCGGGATGACACCGAGGCGCATCACGTCGTAGCGGGGCGACGCAAACGCCGCGCCCATCTCGATCGCGCAGCAGGCAAGGCCCCACTGGTACACCCACATCGAGTACTTGCGGCTCATGTTGAGCAGCGACGTGATCGGCTTGGGGATCTTCCCCGATTCGACTAGGCCCACTTGAGTACTCCCTTGCGCCAGGCGTACAGAAGGCCTAGCAAGAGGATGAAGATGAAGATCGCCATCTCGATCAGGCCGAAGGTTCCGTAAGCCTCAAGGCGGGTTGCCCACGGGAAGATGAAGACGGCCTCAACGTCGAACATGACGAAAAGCAGCGCAAACACGTAGTACCGGATGTTGGCCTGGGACCACATGTCGCCGGTCGGCTCGACACCGGACTCGTAGGCCTCGGTCTTGGCCAGCGTGGGCTTGTTAGGGCGCAAGATCTTGCCCAGCCCAAGGAACACACCGACGAGCGCGACCCCGATGAGGCCAAAGATGCCAACCGTCAGGTAGCTACGAAGAAAATCCGACACGAGGGATGACCCTACCGTTGGGGTTTCGGGCAGAACAAAGCCGGGAAGTGCACGTTCCCAGCCCGGGCGAGGCTACCTGCGTACCACCCGATTCGAAGGGATTGAGGACGATTTCCGCAGCGAGATTCCGTCGTTTCTTCGCGCTGTGGCAGGCATCACCAACTACCGTCATCGTCATCAATCATCGAACGGGACGACCCTCGATGCCAGCCAACGGCCGGTGCCGGCCAGCAACAGGGCCGGGAGCGAGCGACCGAAGATTGACTCGAGGCGTCCGAGCACACCCGTGCCCGAGACCCGCCAGAGGTCGAGCAGGATCGCAGCACCTGCCTGCAAGGTGACGGCCCACGCGATCGCGACCGTCGCCGTGCGCAGCGACGGCACCAGATCGACTTGCGGTGTCGTGGCGACGAGCACGGCCGCCCCGATCACCATGAGTCCGGTGGTGGGCGAGGCGTTGCGGGTGAGTTCGGCTAGATCGTCGCTGAACACCCCCCAGCGTTCGTCGATGAAACCCGACAGGGGGCCGAGCATCCGAAGCACGGCGCAGACGAGCAGGACGACGATGAGGGCCTCGCGCGCCTCGTCCCAGCTGACCGGGGGCGCCGAGGACTCGGTGTCGCCGCTCATCGGGGCCCGGTCAGCCTGCGGCGATCAGAACAGGGATGGCGTCTCGGGTGATGTCGTCGAGTTCGCCCGGAACGAGGCCGAAGCCGACCGTGATCACGAGGGCCACGATGATCGCGAGACCAGCGGCGCGCGGCACACGGATCGTCGGAGCATCGTCCTCGGCCTGACCGAGGTACATCGACAAGATGATGCGCAAGTATAGGAACGCCGATACGACCGCCGTGACCATGGCAGCGATCGCAAGCCAGTACGAGCGGGCCTCGACTGCAGCGCCAATCACAGCGAACTTGGCGACGAAGCCCGAAGTCAGCGGCACCCCAGCCTGAGCGAGCAGGAAGACGGTCAGGGCGAGCGCCAGGGCTGGCCGACGAGTGCTGAGGCCGTCGAGGTGATCGAGGCTCGTGCCACGATCGCCCTCGCCCGAAACGATGCTCAACACGCCGAAGCTGCCGATCACGAGAAAGGTGTAGGCGACGGCATAGAACAGCACCGACGAGACGCCTTCGTTCGAGGCGGCCTGGACGCCGACAAGGATGAAGCCTGCGTGGCTGATCGAGGAGTAGGCGAGCATGCGCTTCGCATCACGCTGCACGATCGCCATGAACGAGCCGACCACGAGGGTGAGGATCGCGAGGGCGTAGACCGCAGGCTGCCAGTCGTCGGCGTGGTCTGCAAACGTCGTGACGAAGACCCGGACCAACGCCGCAAAGCCGGCCGCCTTGACCGCCGAGGCCATGAAGGCGACCACCGGGGTGGGCGCACCCTGGTAGACGTCGGGGGTCCAGGCGTGGAACGGGGCCGCCGCGACCTTGAAACCCAGCCCGACGAGAAGCATCGCCATGCCCGCCATCAGCAGACCGTCCTCGACAAGTCGGTTCTGCTCGAGGAAATCAGCGATCACGATCAGGTTCGTGGAGCCGACGGCGCCGTAGGTCAAGGCGATGCCGTACAGCAGGAACGCCGAGGAGAAGGCGCCGAGAACGAAGTACTTGAGACCGGCCTCTTGGCTCTCGGAGCGACGCATGTGCATCGCCGCCATCACGTACACCGCGATGCTCAGCGTCTCGAGGGCGAGGAACAACACGATGAGGTCGTTCGCGCTCGCCATGACGGCACCACCAGCGCCCGAGAACAGCATCAGGACGTACATGTCGGCACCGGCCATGCCTTCACGTTCGAGGTAGTCGTCGAGGAGCAGGGCGACGAGCACGATGGCGCTGGCAATGACACCGGTGATCACCAGCGAGAAGCCATCGGCACCGAGCTGATCGCCGACAAGGCCGAAGGCGCCGTCGATCTCGTATCGGTCGGTCCACACCCCCCACGTGGCGGCGAGGCTGGTGAGCCCGATCATGACCGTCAGCGCGGCGTCGACGCTGAGCCGCAAGTACTGGGCAAACCAGCCGCCGAGGCCGACCATGATCAGGAGACCGAGGAAGAAGACGGGGTCGCCGAGGCCGTCACGGAGGCCGGCAAGCGGCACGTCGGTGCCCGCGAAGCCGCCGACGACCCACATGGCGATCACGGTGACACCACCGATGACGGGCACGGCCTGATCGGCAGCCGCCTTCGGCAGTTGCTTCATCAGCGACCGGAAGAGCACCAGCAGCAGGGCACCGACGCCGAGAGTCAGGATCGGCAGCAGGCCGTCCCAAGTGATCTCGGGGCGGGCGACCGTGGAATCGAGCTGCGCGATCATCCTGCGCCCCCTTCGACCAAGGCCGACTCATCGGTGGCTTTCGAGTCCTTCTTCTTGCCGAGATCCTTCAGGTCGTCGACGTCGAGGTCCTCGCCTTGGTCGGCGTCGGCCTCGTCGAAGTCCTCCACATTGCCCTCGATATGTTCGATCAAGGCGTCGACCGCAGGCTCCATGCGTTCAAGCACGGGCGCCGGGTACAGGCCCATGACGAAAATGGCGGCAAGGAACGGCACCATGATCGCCCCTTCGGACCAGGTGAGATCCTTCATCTCGGCGTTGTCGCCCTCGGCGGGGCCGTGGAAGACCCGCTGGTAGGCCCACAGCAGGTATAGGGCGGCGATGACGACACCGGTGGCGGCGACGATCGCCCACCAGCGATGCGCCGCGAAAGCACCAAGCAGCGCGAGGAACTCCCCAACGAAGCCATTAAGGCCGGGCAGACCGACTGAGCTCAACATCACGACCATGAAGACGGCCGCGAAGACCGGTGCCGGCTTCTGGAGGCCGCCGAGTTCGGCGATCAGACGGGTGTGGCGGCGGTCGTAGATCCAACCGACGAGCAAGAACAGCGCGCCGGTCGAGATGCCGTGGTTGACCATCTGCAACAGGCCGCCGGACAGGCCCTCGGTGTTGAGGGCAAAGGTGCCGATCACGATGAAGCCGAGGTGGGCGACCGAGGAGTAGGCAACGAGACGCTTGAGGTCTTTCTGCATCGTCGCCGCAATCGCACCGTAGATAATGCCGATCGTGCCGAGGGCGACGAGCGCCGGCGCGAAGTACACGGACGCCTCGGGGAAGAGATAGATGCCGAAGCGCAGGAGGCCGTAGGTGCCAAGTTTGAGCATGACGCCAGCCAGGATCACCGAGCCCGCCGTGGGCGCGTTGGTGTGGGCGTCGGGCAGCCAGGTGTGGACCGGGAACAGCGGAACTTTCACCGCAAACGCGACGGCAAAGCTCAGGAAGATCCAGCGGGCCGTCGTGGTGGCAAGCGCCTGTTCCTCGGCGAGGTAAACGAGATCGAACGACACGGCGTTGCCGGTCTCGGCTGCGGTGAGGAACGCCGTGGCGAGGATGCCGACGAGCATGAACGCCGAACCGAACATCGTGTACACGAAGAACTTGGTCGCGGCGTAGGCCCGGGCTCCGTGACCCCACTGGCCGATGAGGAAGTACATCGGTACCAGCACGATCTCGAAGAACACGAAGAAGGCGAAAAGGTCGAGTGCGAGGAACACGCCCATGACCCCTGCCTCCAGTAGAAGCAGCCAGGCGTAGTACGCCTTCGGGGTGTGCTCGGCCTCGATCGCAAGAATGGTGAGCGGGAAGAGGGCGGCCGTGAGTACGACCAACCAGAGCGAGATGCCGTCGAGACCCAGGGTCCACGAGATGCCGAGGCCGGCGATCCATTCGGCAGAGTCAACGAACTGGAACTCGTCGGCGGTGTGCTTGTCGAACTCAACCATGACCCAGGCGGTCATGCCGGCAACGGCACCGCTAACGAGGAAGGCCACCTGCTTGAAGTACTCGGGCCGCCCGTTGGGCAACACGAGCATCAGCAGTGCCCCGAGGAACGGGGTCACCACCAGGGCGCTGAGGATCGGGAACGGCACGTCGGCCGACGAAGCTGCGAGCAGAGAAGACATCAGAAGGTCGTCCTCACGAGGAACCACGCGATGAGACCCACCGCACCAACCGCCACGAGTGCGGCATAACTACGAACCAAACCGGTCTGCAGGGTTCGGAGCCTCCCGCCAGCCGTGCGCACCAGACGACCGGTGCCGTTGACGATCCCGTCGACGATCGTGGCATCGAACCAGGCCACCAGGTCAAAGCCCTTGCGACCGGGCCCGCCCATGAAATCAGTGACCGCTTCGTCATAGCGCCAGCCCCGAGCAAGGATGGCCAACTCGACCTTCTCAGCCGGGATGCGCTTCTGGAGATAGATCGCGACCGCTGCGGCGATGCCGACCGCTCCGATGACCACGGCGATGGTCGCCAGGATCCACAGCTCACCGCCGGAGAGGCCGAGCTTGTGTTTGTTGCCGTACAGCGTGGGTTCCAACCATTTCTCGAGGAAGTGAAGGTCCTTGCTGAACGGGAGGTTCATGACACCGGCGATAATCGCCGCGCCCGAGAGCAGGATGAGCGGAACCGTCATCTGCCACGGCGACTCGTGGGGATGGAATTCACGACGTTCCTTGACGGCTGCGGGCAGATCGTCGTCGCTGATCCCCTCGAGGTCATCGCCTGCGCTTGCCGCTGCGGCGAGCACCGTCTCGACATTTGCACGGGCCGTGTCGACCCCTGCTCGGGCGGCGTCGACCGACACGGTGACCTCATCGACGGTCTCTTGGGCCTTGACGACGCCTTCCTTGGCCTTCTCGAGGTTCTTGGTGGCCTTGTCGAAGGCTTTTTCGTCGGACTCGTCAGCCTCAGCCATTTCGGCTTCGCGCTGCTCGAGCTTCTCAGCGGCCTTGTCGAGCTTCTCCTGGGCCTTCACGATGCCGTCTTCGGCAACACCGATACCGGCCTCCGCCTCGGCCACGGCGGCCTCAGCGGTGGCGAACCGGGTATCCCAGATCTCGGAGATCTCCTCGGGACGCACGTCGGCATAGCGGTACTCGCCGAAGAAGGTCATGAAGACCTGCCGGCTCATGTAGAACGCCGTGAGTAACGCCGTGATCAGCCCGATGACCCACAGCACCGGGTTGACGTCGTAGGCGTAGGCCAGGATTTCGTCTTTCGACCAGAAGCCCGAGAACGGCGGCACACCGGCGATTGCGAGCCAGCCCACAATGAAGGTGGCCGAGGTGATCGGCATCAGCTTCTGCAGACCGCCGTAATGGCGCATGTCCTGGTCGTGATGCATGCCATGGATGACCGATCCCGAACCAAGGAACAGCAGCGCCTTGAAGAAGGCGTGGGTGATCATGTGGAAGATGGCGGCGATGTAGGCGCCGATGCCGACGGCGAGGAACATATAGCCGAGCTGGCTGACCGTCGAGTAAGCCAGCACCTTCTTGATGTCGTTCTGTGCGACGGCGATGGTGGCGGCGAACAGCGCCGTGAGCGCACCCACCCACGCGATTAGGTCGGTGGACCACGAGGCGGCTTCGGCCAGCACCGGGTTGACCCGGGTGAGCAGGTAGATGCCCGACGTCACCATGGTGGCGGCGTGGATGAGCGCGGAGACCGGGGTCGGCCCCGCCATCGCGTCGGGCAGCCAAAGGTAGAGCGGGAACTGGGCTGACTTGCCAGCGGCGCCGATCAGCAACAGAACGGTGATCCAGGTGGCGGTGCTCTCGCTGATGTGACCACCCTCGGCGTTCCCGATGATGTCGACGTACTCGATCGAGCCGATCGTCACGAAGATCAGGAAGGTGGCGACCATGAAGCCCCAGTCGCCGATGCGGTTGGTCACGAAGGCCTTCTTGCCGGCGGTGGCGTTGGCCTCCTCGGTGAACCAGAACGAGATGAGGAAGTACGAACAGGCGCCCACGCCCTCCCAGCCGAGGAAGGTGAGCAACAGGTTGTCGCCGAGCACGAGCATCAGCATCGAGAAGGCGAACAGGTTCAGGTAAAGGAAGAACTTTGAGAAGTTCTCATCACCGTGCATGTACCCGATCGAATAAAGGTGGATCAGCGCACCGACACCGGTGATGAACAGGGTCATCGTGATCGACAGCGGATCGACGAGGAAGCCGATGTCTACGGAAAAGTCGCCGACCGGCACCCACTCCCACAGGGTCTGGACGTGGCGTCGCTCGTCGGCGTCCTCGCCGAGGAGACCGAGGAACACGGCCGCGGCGGCTGCGAACGATCCACCCATCGCCATCGTGGCGACCCAGCCGGCACCGGGCTCCCCGAGCCGACGGCCGGCCACGAGGATCACGAGGAACCCGAGCAGAGGGAACGCCGGAATCAGAAATGCAAGATCAAGCAACACAGGTCAGCTCATCCCCTCAAGAGCGACACGTCGTCGGCGGTGGCATCAGAGCGACGACGGTTGATCGCGACCACCAGGGCGAGGCCGACGACAACCTCCACCGCAGCGACCACGAGAACGAAGAACACGGAGATCTGGCCACCCACATCGTTGAGGTCGGCACCGAAGGCGACGAACGAGATGTTCACGCCGTTGAGCATCAGCTCGACGCACATGAACATCACGAGTGGGTTGCGGCGGATCAACAGGCCCGTCGCGCCGGTGGCGAACAGCAAGGCCGACAGCACGAGGTAGTAGGGCGAGGTGAGCGCAAGCTCGGCGAGAATCACGATGCGTCCTCCTCGACCGTGTCGACATGGTGTTCGTCGTTGGCCCCCTCGGGCGCCAGCGACGGGAGGTCCACCGATGCCGGCGCAAGATCATCGAGCTGGTCAGCCGACGACTGTGACCGGGTGAGCACGACGGCACCGATCACGCCGATGGTGAGCAGGGCGGCGGTGAGCTGGAACGCGACTGCGTACTCGGTGAACAGGACCCGGCCGATGCGCTCGATATCCGTAATGCCGGAATCGAGCTGTCGTTCGGGGTCGCCAGAGCCAACGCCGGTAGCGCCATCAGTGGCGACGAGCACGAACGTGATCGCCGTGGCGAGCAGTGAGGCGCCAAGCACAACCGCAAGCGGCTTTTGGCCGGCGATCGGTTCGACACCGAGATCCTCGGCCTTGTCGACACCGAGCAACATGATCACGAAGAGGAACACGATCACGATTGCGCCGGCGTACACGACAATCTGCACCGCCGCGAGGAAGTGTGCTTCCTGCACGACAAAGATCACCGCGACACCGAGCAGGGTCTGGATCAAGAAGAGTGCCGAGTGCACGGCGTTGCGCGCGACGACGACGCCGATCGCCCCGGCGAGGATGATCGCCGCTCCGAAGAAGAACGTGATGAATTCAGCCATGCTCGACGCTCGATGCTGCCGGTCGAGCTCCCTCGTCGTCGTTCGCCTCTGCGCTCTGCCCCGTTTCGGGGTCGCGTAAGCCGTAGCCCAGCTCGCCCGCCCAGTGGACGACGCCTTCGTAACGATGGTCGCCGGCCGGCGAGGTGGCCCGCATCCAGCCCGAGGTCATGGTGTCTTCGCCGTCGCGCCAGTCTTCCCACGGCAACTGCTGAGGCTTGCCGTCGTCGCCGACGAGCAGTTCGTTCTTGGTGTAGATCGCATCGCTGCGGTTGGTGAACGAGAACTCGAACAGCTTCGACTCGGTGATGGCCTGCGTGGGGCATGCCTCGACGCACAGATCGCAGTGGATGCAGCGCAGGTAGTTGATCTCGTAGACGTAGCCGAAGCGCTCCCCTGGCGAGGTCGGTGCTTCGGGATTGTTATCGGCGCCGCGAACATAGATGCACTTGGCGGGGCACACGCCGGCACACAGCTCACAGCCGATGCACTTCTCCATGCCGTCCTCGTACCGATTGAGGACGTGGCGGCCGTGGAGTCGGTCGGCCTTGGGGCGCTTCTCGTCGGGCTTGCCCTTCTCGAGGCCCTTGCCACCGCGGTAATCGCCGGTCACACGGTCTTCGAAGAGCTTCTTGAACGTGACGCCGAAGCCCTTGAGGTAGGAACCGTCAGCCATGGGCATCCTCCATCTCTTCGATGCGTTCGTTGCGGGCGTTGCGGATCGCAAGGGTCAACATGCCGGCAAGGGCCAAGAAGACGGCCGCAAGACCCACACCGAGGCCGACGAACTGGGCGGTGCTCCAGGCTTCGTCGCGGCCGACCTGAATGAACGCCAACAAGATGAACCAACCGAGCGACAGCGGGATCAACAGCTTCCAGCCAAAGTCCATGAGTTGGTCGTAACGGAAGCGGGGCAAGGTGGCTCGCACCCACACGAGTAGGAACAAGAAGCCCATCAGCTTCACGAAGAACCAGAAGACGCCGATCCACCAGCCCTCGGGAAAGAAGAACGCCGGGCCGTTGGGGCCGCCGAGGAAGAGCGTGACAAGCAGGGCGCCCATCGTGATCTGGTTCATGAACTCGGCGAGGAAGAAGAGTGCGAATCGGATCGAGGAATACTCGGTGTGGAAGCCACCGACGATCTCCTGCTCGGCTTCGACGAGGTCGAAGGGCGGATGGTTGAGCTCGGCCGTGCCGGCGATGATGAACACGACGAAGGGCACGATGCCGACCGGCAGGAGGTACCAGGCCGGAAGGATGTTCTCGATTCCGAGGAACGCAGGGCCCTCACCCGACTGGTCGATGACCATGGCATGGGTGGACAAGGTGCCCGAAACGAGAAGCACCGATGCAAGGGCGAGGCCGAGGGCCGCTTCGTAGGACACCATCTGGGCCGAAGCACGCACGGAGCCGATGAGCGGGTACTTCGAGCCCGAGCTCCAGCCGGCAAGCATCACGCCATAGATCGCGAGCGATGACATGGCGAGGAACCACAGGACACCGACCGGCGGGTCGGCGACCTGAAGGAGCGTGTCGTGACCGAAGATGCTGACGACACCGTCGCCGTCGTCGCCATTGAAATCGCCGCCGATCGGGATGATCGCAAAGACGAGGAAGGCGGGCACAAGAGACAGATAAGGCGCCAGCTTGAAGGCGAAGCGATCCGAGTTCTCGGGGATCAGATCTTCCTTGAAGAAGAGCTTGATGCCGTCGGCCAGACTTTGGAGGATGCCCCACCGACCAGCCGTGTTGGGGCCGATGCGGTTCTGGAAGTCGGAGATGACCTTGCGCAGGAACCAGATGTTGAGCATCACCGCAACGAGCAAGAATGCAAACGCGACCAGCACCTTGAGGCCGGCGATCAGCGCATCGCCGAGCCAGTCGCCGGCGTAGAGCGGGTCTTGAGCAAACATCATGCGCGTTCCACCCGAACGTCGGTGACCGACGCCGAAGCATCGATCAGCGTGTTGACGTTGGACCCCGGCGCATTGGTCGGGATCATGGCCGAACCAGCGGGTACACCGAAGTCGGCGGCGAGTGGCGCCATCAGCTCACCTCGACCCGAGATCACCTTGACGACGGTGCCGGCGTCAAGGCCAAGCTTTTCGAAATCGGTGGGATTGAGCGTGACCTTCACCGAGGCGGCGAGGCCGGCGCTGGACGCGCTGGCCTGCAGCATCGTGCCGTTGTCGTACATGCGGCGAGCGGCCACGAGGCGCAGGGAATAGGCGTCGTTGGCTGGGGTGGTCGAGCCCGAAGCGGTAGGCGCTTCGATCGACGAGCCGCTGATCAGGACGCCCTCGACACGGCCATCGGCCAGCGCAGTCTCCGTGAGCTTGGCGTGAACCGGCGACACGACGGCGATCTCGGCCCGGATCGATTCGGGGGACTCGACGCCGAGGTCGGCACCGAGGCGCAAGGCCAGCTCGGCGGCGATCATCCAGTCGGCACGGGCGGTGCCGGGAGGGGTGACCTTCTGCTCGGCGACACTCACGCGCCCCTCGAGGTTGGTGAAGGTCCCGTCGACTTCGGTCGGCGCTGCAGCGGGCAGGACGAGGTCGGCGTGGGTAAGGGTCGAGGCGTTGGGCAACATCTCGACGGCGATCACGGTGCCGGCGCCGGCGAGGCCACGCTCGGCCAGATCGGCATCGGGCACGTCGCTCAGTGGATCGCTGCCGAGCAGGACGAGCACGTCGAGATCACCGGAGGCAGCCGCCTCCAGCATGGCGATGGTGTCCATGCCCACCTCGGTGGGCACCTGGTCGAAGGCGTCGCAACCGGCGCGCAGCGGCACTCGGCCGGGGAGCAGGCCCGGGGCCATGCCCATGTCGAGGGCGCCGTGCACATTGCCACGACGCAGCGCCGACAAGAAGCCGACCCCTTCGAGCTGGCTGAGGGCGATGGCTGCATCTACGGTGACCGCAGCGGACTCGGCGACCGAGGCTCGGCCGAGTACCACCGTGACCGGACCTGAGATCGAGGCAGCCGCAGCGGCGATGGCGTTGGCCGGCACACCGGCAGCATCGTGGGCGTCGCCCGATACGGCGTCGACGAGCGCAGCGGCCAGGAGGTCGACCTCACCCGGCTTCGGATGCAGCGAGTGAGCGGCGATCGTGCTGAGACCGGTGCGGGTCGGGGTCAACTCGATCAGCGTGGTGCCGTCGTTGACGACGGCATGGCGCAGGCGAAGGAAGAGCGCACCGAGGTCTTCCTTGGGGTCGGGACCGACGAGGATGACAGTGCGGCCCGGGGTGCAAGCCTGGTTGATCGTGGCGCGAGGCAGACCCAACACCGCCTCGACCGGAAGGCCATCGCCGAGTTGGGCGTCGACATTGTCGGTGCCGAGCACACCCTTGGCGAGCTTGGTCCAGGCGTACTGCGACTCATTGGTGAGGCGCGCGCCGCCGATCACGCCGATGCGGGCCGGGTCGACATCGCGCAAGGCGTCGGTGGCCGCAGCAAGGGCGGGGGCCCAACCTGTGGCCTCAAGGCGACCATCGACACGGACCATCGGCGCAGTGAGACGGTCCTCGCTGTTGAGGGCCTCGAAGCCGAAGCGTTCCTTGTCGGAGAGCCAACCCCAGTTGACGCTGTCGGCGTCGACACCGAGCAGGCGCAGGACCTGGTTGCGGCTTGACTGGATGGTGACACGCGAACCAACCGAGTCGATCCACGCCGTGGAGATCGTCTCTTCGAGATCCCACGGGCGGGCCTTAAATCGATACGGCTTGGCGGTGAGCGCACCGACCGGGCAGATCTGGACCGTATTGCCCGAGAAGTAAGAGGCGAACGGCTCATCGGGGAACGTGTTGACCTGGGTGCTGTTGCCCCGGTCCATGAAGTGGATCAGCGTGTCGCCGGCGACATCGTCGGCGAAGCGGGTACAGCGATCACAGAGAATGCAGCGCTCACGGTCGAGGTAGACGGTGTCGCTGATCGGGATCGGCTTCTCGTAGTGCCGCTTCTCCTCGACGAAGCGGGACTCGCCAGGGCCGAAGGCTACGGTCTGATCCTGCAGCGGACACTCGCCACCCTTGTCGCACACCGGGCAGTCGAGCGGGTGGTTAATGAGCAGGAACTCGAGCACACCATCCTGGGCCTTCTTGGTGGCCTCGGACTCGGTGTCGACGGTCATGCCCTCGCCCACCGGAATCATGCAGCTCGGCTGCAGTGCCGGACCACGGCCCGAGTCGACCTCGACCAGGCACATCCGGCACATGCCGACCGACTTCATGCGCGAGTGGTAGCAGAACCGCGGAATGTAGGTGCCGTGACGCTCGGCGGCGTCGATGAGCAGTTCACCCGGGTTGGCCTCAATCTCGACACCGTTCAGCGTGACGGTGACTGTGGACTTCTCGTTCTCGACCGCGGTCATCAGCCAACCTCGACGGGGTCAGACGACATCGGGGCGGCCATCACCGGGATGGAATCCCGCTTGGTGATCTTGGCTTCGTACTCATGACGGAAGCGACGAATCGTCGACGTGATCGGTGCGACCGACGATGGGCCCAGCGGGCAAATGGTGGTCTGCTTCGGCGGGAACGGCACGGCGTCAAGGCCCTGGGACGGGTCGGCCGCGACCGGGTAGGGGCCGGGCGAGATGTTGTCGGCGATGTCGAGCAGCTTGTCGATGTCGCTGGGACGACCTTCACCGTCGAGAATGCGCTGCAAGATGCGCTCTTCCCAAGTGGTGCCCTCCCGGCACGGGGTGCACTTGCCGCACGACTCACGGGCGTAGAACCGCACGAGTCGCAGCGCGGCCTTGACGGCATCGGTTGTCTCGTCCATCACCATGATGGCGCCCGAGCCAAGCATCGAACCTTCCGCACCGACGGTGCGACCCTCAAGGGGAAGGTCGAGTTGCTCTGGGAAGAACCAGGGGGCCGAACCGCCGCCCGGCACGAACATCTTGAGTTCGTTGTCGTTGCGAATCCCGCGACAGAAGTTGTCTCCGTAGAGGAGGTCGCGGAAGGTCGTGACGCCCTGCTCAATCTCGTACACGCCGGGACGGTTCACGTGACCCGACACGGCGACCATCCGCGAGCCGGGCGAAGCCTCCGAGCCGTGCGCCTTGTACTGCTCGAAGCCGTTGACGAGCAGCCAGGGAAGGTTGCTCAGCGTCTCGACATTGTTGACGATCGTGGGCTGGCCATAGAGGCCGATTGCGGCTGGGAAGAACGGCGGCTTGAGGCGCGGCATCCCGCGGTTGCCCTCGAGCGACTCGATCAGTGCCGTCTCCTCGCCGACGATGTAGGCGCCGGCGCCCCAGGTCAGCGTGATGTCGACGCTGAACTCCGTACCCATGATGTTCTTGCCGACATAGCCCTTGGCGTAGGCCTCGTTAAGCGCTTGGGCGAGATTCTCCTGGGCGGCGGGCATTTCGCCTCGTACGTAGAGGAAGCACTGGCTGAGACCGAGCGCGTAGCAGGTGATGAGGCAGCCCTCAATCAACTGGTGAGGGTCGCGCTCCATGAGGAGGCGATCCTTGTAGGTGCCGGGCTCGGACTCGTCGCCGTTGACGACCAGGTAGTACGGGAACTTGCCGGGAGGCATGAAGCCCCACTTCACGCCCGCCGGGAAGCCGGCGCCACCACGGCCGAGCACGACGGCGTCGCGGACCTCTTCGTGGACATCGGCCGGAGTGCGGTCAAGGGCGCGGCGCAAACCCTCGTAACCGTTGGTGGCCTCGTAGCGCTCGAGGGTGTGGGAGTCCTCATGGACGAAGCGGCTGGTGACGATCTTGGGCCCGTCGTTGTCGACATAGCCGGGCGCATGGGGGACATAGTCGTACGTCGGCATCAGCCTTCTCTTCCTTCAGCGGCAGCGTCATTTCGGGCGAGCCAGACCGGGCGTTCGGTGGCCTGCTCCGGCGCCACGATGCCCGCACCGGCGCCGGCCGGGATGTGCTGACGGACTAGGCCGAGCGTGCCGTGCTCCGGGATGTCGGTCGCCCGACCGTTGCGGATGTCGTCGATGAGCTGATCGAGATCGTCGGCGGTGAGCCGCAGCTTGTAGCGGTAGTTGACTTGTAGGCACGGGGCCTCGGTGCACGCTGCGATGCACTCGACGTCTTCGATGGTGAACATGCCGTCGGCGGTGGTGCCGCCGGCCTTGATCCCCAGCGACTCTTCGGCATGGGCGAGGAGTTCCTCACCGCCAAGCAGCTGGCAGGCGAGATTGGTGCACACATTGATCATGTACGCGCCCACCGGGTGGAACTTGAACATCTCGTAGAACGAGCCGGTGCCCTTCACCTCGGCGGGCGTGGTGTCGGCGAGCTCGGCGATCTGGCGCATGGCGTTGTCGGTGACCCAGCCCTCCTGCTCCTGTGCAAGATGCAGCAGCGGGATGAGCGCCGACTTCTTGCGCGGGTAGCGCGAGATGATCTCGTGCGCAGTCTCGAGGTTTTCAGCGGTGAAGTAGCTCATCGATCGACCTCACCCATGATCGGGTCGACGCTGGAGATGATCGCCACGGCGTCGGCGATGAGGCTTTCGCGCATGAGGTGCGGCATGGTCTGGACATTGATGAACGACGGACCCCGCACATGCATGCGGTAGGGCGTCGAGCTGCCGTCAGAAACCATGTAGATGCCGAGCTCGCCACGGGGTGACTCGACACACGCATAGGCCTCCCCCTCGGGAACCTTGAAGCCCTCGGTGAAGATCTTGAAATGGTGGATGAGCGCTTCCATCGATTGATCGATGCGAATGCGAGGCGGCGGGGTGACCTTCTTGTCCTGCACCCGGTAATCGCCCAACGGCATTTTGTCGAGAATCTGTTCGACGATGCGCATCGACTCTCGGATCTCGTTGAGACGGATCGCGTAGCGGTCGTAGCAGTCACCGTATGTGCCGACGATGACGTCGAAATCGACCTCGTCGTAAGCGAGGTAGGGCTGATCGCGACGGAGGTCCCAGGCATAGCCGGTGGAGCGAAGGATCGGACCGGTAGCCGACAAGGCGAGCGCCTCGTCGGTGTTCAGCGTGCCGACACCCTGCAGGCGTTCACGCCAAATCGGCTGCCCGGTCATGAGGACGTCGTACTCCTCGAGGCGAGGCGGCAGCAGTTCGAGCAACGCCTCGATCTCACCCTTCCAGCCGTCGGGAAGATCAGCGGCGACGCCACCGGGGCGGATGTAGTTGTGGTTCATCCGCAGACCCGTGACCTTTTCGAAGAAGCGGAGGACCTCTTCGCGTTCACGCCAGCCGTAGATCATCATCGACACCGCACCGAGATCCATGCCGTTGGTGGCCATGAACAACAGATGGGAGCTGATGCGGTTGAGCTCGCTCATCAGCATGCGGATCCAGACCGCACGCTCGGGCACCTCGATATCGAGGAGCTTCTCGGTGGCGAGGCTGAACGCCAGTTCGGTGAAGAACGGCGAGGCGTAGTCCATGCGGGTGACGTTGGTGCACCCCTGCAGGAAGGTCAGCTGCTCTGCCTGCTTCTCCATACCGGTGTGCAGGTAGCCCACGACCGGCTTGGAACGAATGACGGTCTCGCCCTCCATCTCCAACATGAGGCGCAACACGCCGTGGGTCGACGGATGCGACGGGCCCATGTTAAGCAGGACCCGCTCGTCGTCGTCAGGGGTGGTGGCGTCGGTGCCGATCGCGGCGGCTTGGGCCTCGCTGAGGCGCAGGACCGCAGCATCATCGCCACGCTGGCGGACACGTGCGGCGCCGTCGACCGTCTCGGGGGTTTCGTCGGTGATCGTCATCGTTCGTTGCTCGCTGCCTTGAACTGGACGGGGATGGCGCCGACGGCATAGTCCTTGCGGAGAGGGTGCCCGACCCAGTCCTCGGGCATGAGGACTCGGCTCATGTCGGGGTGGTCGGAAAAGGTGATGCCGAACATGTCGAACGCCTCACGTTCGAGGTACTCGCTGCCGGGCCACAGGTCGAAGAGGCTTGGAATGGTCGGTTCGTCAGCGCTCACCTGGGTGCGGATACGGATCCGTTCGCGGCGGACATGGTTGATCAGCGACGTGACCACCTCGAAGCGTTCTGGGGTGAGCCCGCCCGGGAGCGCGCGCTCGCCGGCGTACGTGAGATAGTCGACGGCAGTGAGGTCGATCAGTTGGTCGAACCCGTCAGCGCGAGCCTCGCTGCAGACCTCGAGGTAGGTCTCGACCGAGGCGTGCAACACAACATCGCCGTGGGACTTGCTCACGACTGCGCCGAAGCGCAGATCGACAGCAGCTTCCTCGGCGACGGCCTCCGCCTCTTCGGCGGCTGCGGTCTCGTCACTCATGTCAGCCCCCGATCGTCAGGCCAGCGGTCTGTCCGTCGCGCTGTTCGATGGTGATACCGGCGCCGCCGCCATTCGCCTCGCGGCGTTGGACAAGCTCGCCGGACTCGATCTTGGTGTGCAGGGTGAAGATCGAGTGCAGGAGGGTTTCCGGCCCGGGCGGGCAGCCTGGTGCGTAGACATCGACCGGCACGATCTGGTCGACGCCTTGCACGATCGCGTAGTTGTTGAACATGCCGCCGCTCGAGGCGCACACGCCCATGGAGATCACCCACTTGGGTTCCATCATCTGGTCGTAGACCTGACGGAGAACCGGAGCCATCTTCTGGCTCACCCGGCCGGCAACGATCATTAGGTCAGCCTGCCGAGGCGATGCCCGGAAGGTCTCCATGCCGTAGCGGGCGAGGTCGTAGTGGGCCGTGCCCGACGCCATCATCTCGATTGCGCAGCACGCGAGACCGAACGTGGCCGGCCAGAGGCTGCGGGACCGCGCCCAGCTGACCAGGTTCTCGACATTGCCGGTGAGGAAGTTGTGATCCATCCCCTCCAGGCCGTTGTCGGCGATCGACTGGCTTTCACCGAGCCCTGGAATCCTCACGCTGCCGTCTCCTCCGCAATCGGCCGGTTCTCGAGACCGACACGGCGAATGGTGGATTCAGCGGTTCGTTCCGGCGAGACGGCGCCGGACGGGCGAGCCACCTGCTTGAGCGGGCCCCATTCGAGTGCGCCGTTGCTGATCAGGTACACGAACGACTCGAAGACGGCGAACGTAAATACCATGATCATCGCCAGGCCGAACACGCCGAGACTCCCGTAGGCCAAAGCGTACGGGTAGAAGAAGATGATCTCGATGTCGAAGACGATGAAGATCATGGCGACCAGGAAGAACTTCACCGGGAAGCGTTCCGGGGTCTCCTTGGTCGGGACGATGCCGCACTCATACGCAGCTCGCTTGGCGTACGTCGGGTTGCGCGGGGCCAGGAGGCCCGATGCGATGAAGCTGCCGGCGGCGAAGAGCACCGCTAGCCCAAACAGCATCAGCAGGGGCAGGTACTGGCCGAGCATGGGTTACGCCGCCTTTTCGAACTCAGCTCGCCGAGCCATGACGACCTTGTCGCGTTCGTGGAGCATGTAACACAGCGACAAGAAGATGAGTAGCGAACCGATGGTGAAGAACGCCGGCACCTGACGCAGGTTGCCCAGGTTGCGGATCATCACGACCGAGACGATCGGCTCGTCTTGGTCGACCACCGGGATAAGCGGAGCGTTACCCGGCAGGTTGGTCAACGACTCCTCCGTGACCTGCTGCACCTGGATGATGCCGTAGCGGGTCGGGTGGCTGATCTGCGCAGTCTGGCGGATCCTGGTCCAGACCCGGTCGAGGACGTTCGGGTCATCGGGCAGGCCTTCCTTGCCGCCGATGGTGTAGGCGTCAAGGAGCTTGAACTGGCTCTGGTCGGCGAAGGAGAAATCGTCGGACTCGAGCAGCATGGCGATGGCCGAGGCCTGCGCCTCGCCCGCTTCGGCGGTGGACAGAAGTGTCCAGCCTCCGAGGTTCGCATTGTCAGGATCAATCAGACCGGGGGTGACTGCAGCGAGTTCGGACCAGGTGGTCGCCTCGTTGCGACTCTGCTCTGCGGCGACGAGTGCGTCGATCTTCGCCAGCGACAGGCCCTCGACCTGGTCGGGCGTGAGGCGCTCAGCGACGACGATGCCGAATTCCGCGTCGGCAATCTGGATCTCGACGAGACGATCGGCAGCGTCATTGCTGAGGCCGGCCGAATCCATAGTTCGCCAGTCGGCGCCGAACTCGGCCTCGGCAGCCTCGGCAGCCGCAACGACCGCCTCATGCGCCGACGGCAGAGATTCGGTGCGAAGCAGGTTGGCCTCGTCGAGCGCGGCGAAGGTCAGGTGGCCTTCCGTCTCGGTGCCCTCGACGATCTCGACTTCGTCCCATACCGGGCCGTCACCAGCCCAACCGATGCCATAGAGCCACCAGATCGAACCCATAATGGTCAACCAGGCAAAGAGGCCCGCCAGGGACAGCAGGGTGCCGAGGCGGACGCCGTTGTTGCTGGACACGATGATCCAGACGGAGCCCATCCAGACACAGAAGCCCGCGAAGACCGCAAGGAAGCCGCGGACATGGGGATCCCACTCAAGCCCGTCGATCCAGTCGAGGACGCCGATCAGTTCGACCATTTCCATCAAAGAGTCCTCTCAAACGCCACGATGGCATCGATCTGCTCGTCGGTGAGCAGGGCCGGATACTCGAAGACGATGCCGGAGCCGGGGCCCATACCTGGGCCCACCGGATTGGCTTCCGTCAGTGCGCCGAAGCCAGGCATCTGGCCGTTGCCGCCCGAACCACCACGACCGTAAGTCTGACCGATGGCTTGGCCTCGCGTGATGAAGGCCGACTGGCCGATGGCGGTCTCGAACTGCGAAAGGGTTGAGCCGCCGGTCAGGTTGGGGCCGAAGAAGCCACCGGCAGTGACGTACCCGTCGGCGAGCTCGGGAATCGGACCGTCGCGGCCGTTCTCCTCGAGCACATAGTCGGATGCGCCGTCGAAGCTCCAGCCATAGGTGTGGCAGCGGGCGCAGCTGTACGTGCCGGCGGCCGCCGTGTTGCTGAAGAGGATCTCGCCCCACTGGAGGTACGCCTCCTGACCCTCGAACGCATCGAGGGTCGAAAGAATTTCGAGCGCAGCGGCTCGGAGGTCGTCCTCATTGCCCTCATCGGCGAGCGACGGGTCGGCCTCGATCACAAGGGCATCGGCCGTGGCCTTCGCCGCCGAGACCTGATCGAACCAGGTGGACACCGCCGCATCAAGCGGTTCGACCGCAGCCTCGTTCGCTGCGGTGAGACGGGCGTTGGCCTCGTCGAGTGCCAGGCACTCGCTGGCGTCGTCGGAGCACTCGAAGTCGAAGTCGGCCCGACCGAGCAACCGAACGGCCATGGCGGCGTCGGCCTGGGCGGCTTCCGCGGCCCGGACCTCGACCGCCCACGCCTCATCGCTGGTCTCGAGGATCAGCGCCTTGGCACCGGCCTCGACACCACTGTCGACCTGTGAGCGGATCTCATCTTCGGAGATCTGAACGCTGCGGAGATAGAAGATGATCTCTTCGAGCTGCTGATCGGTGAGCGGACCGCCGCCACCGGAACCCCAGGCCGGCATGACACCGTTTCGGCCGTAGTTGAGCACGTGGAGAATCTCGTCCTCGGTGTGGCGCGACATCAGCGTGTTGAGGGCTGGCGCCTTCCAGTTGACCTGGGCCACAAACTCGCCGGACGACGAGGTGATGGCGGTGTTGACGACACCACCGGCGCCCTCAGGGCCGTGACAGTTCACGCACTGCGCACCCTCGAGATAGATCTCCTCGCCACGGTTGGTGGAGATTCGCCACGTGTCGAGATCCCGGCCTTCGTGACGCCCCGGCTCACCGAGCCAGTAAAGCGGCAAGGTGATGGCCACGATCGTCAGCAGCACCAGGCTCGAGCCAAGCGCAAGATCGAGCTTCTTGCCCTCGAGATCCTCGTCGGAGAGATACGGCTTGCGGTTCGAGGCGAGCTCAATCTCCGAGCCGACTTCGTTGCGAGCCGAGCGGATGTTGAAGTAGATGTAGACGATCCCACCGAGGACGACGATCGCCAAGATGACGAGTCCGATGGTTCGTTGTGTGGAGGCGGCGAGCAACATGCGAGTGTCGGGTGGTCGAGAACTCTCTGAGATGGGAACGGACGGAGGCTACCGGGCCTAGTGCGACGACTGACCGATGCAGTTGGGGCCCTCGGCCTCCTGCCCGGTGGTGTTCGTACCGATCGGCGGGCCCTGGATGATCGTGCCGGTGTCGACGGTGAGAACACCATCAGCCGAGACGCTCATGGCGAAACGGTCCATGCCGCGTGGGGCCGGGCCACCACGCTTTTCGCCGACACGGTTGTACTGGGAACCGTGGCAGGGGCACTCGAACCACTGGGAGGTGACGCACTCGGGCACACGGCAGCCAAGGTGCGGGCACTTCTGGTAGATGGCGATGACACCACCGTCGAGCCCCAGTGCGAGACCAGCTTCCATGCCGGTGAGTTCGTTCGCCGAGTAGGCGGCACGGGCCTTCTCGACCGCACCGTTTGGGTATTCGGTGATCCACATGCGGCCGTCCGCCCGGTAGAGGAAGCCGTTGGCGCCGCGGACCTCGCTGAGCACGTCGCTCACGAGGCCGACTCGAATGGCCGAGCCAAAGCCGCCACCGAGCTGGGGCCACAGGAAGGCGATCGACGCTAGGCCGAAGCCGCCGAGACCGATCTGCATCATGAGGATGATGGTGCGGTTGAAGAACTGGCGACGTGAGACGCCGATGACCTCGGGATCCGGCGGCACATAGGGAGCCGGCGGCGCACTCTGGCGGGCAGCGAGGACGAGTTCCTTGCTGGCGGCCTTGCGCTCGAGGACTTGGGCCCGCTCGACCTGCTTGCCCGTGAGGGCGTCCTCGTTGCCGAGAACGGTCGATTCACGGTCGCGTGCCTTGGTTTCCCGAGAGAGGATGCCGACGGCCCCGTCGGCATCGCGACTCTTGAGCGCGGAGAAAACGGCGACGGCGGCCAGCAGGGCGATGACGACGATGGCTGCAATGAGCATTGGTGTTTCCTCCTTGCCTTACAGCTCGAAGAACAAGCCGGCTTCCCACGGGAAGACGAAGTTGAATCCGGGTCCTCGGAAGAACGAGCCGATCATGGTCAGCACAGCCCAGAACATAAGGTGGACAGTCATCAACGAAACCGCGAACTTACGATCCTCGGGCTTCGCCGACGGGTTTCGGTCGATGTAGGGAATAAACATCAAGAAGAACAGGCCGATACCCGGAATGGTCACGCCGGCGACCATCGGGTGGAACACCGTGAGGAGTTCCTGCAGGCCGAGGAAGTACCACGGGGCCTTCGACGGGTTCGGCGTCTCGTTGAAGTTGGCGAGCTCCAGCAGCGGAGCGTTGACGAAGATCGAGAAGATCAAGGTGAACGCAAGCGCAAACAGAGCGGCGCCGAACTCGACCACGAGCAGGTGAGGCCAGGTGTGGACCTTGTCCTGCGGGACGGCCTTGACGTCTTGGATCGAGCCCGACTTCACAACGGTGAGCAGGCGCTGGGTGTGACCACCGGGCCCGGTCGGCACCGGGGCGCCCGACGCAGCAGCGGGGGCGGCTGCGGCGGGAGCCGTGGCGACGGCGGTTCCGGTGGCGGTACCGCCGGCGGCCTTCGCCTTGGCGGCCTTGGAGCGCTCGAGCAGGTGCGCCGGGATCTTCGACGCAGCCTCTTGCTGTTCGGCGCTGAGTTCCTGGGCGGGCGCCTCGGCCGGAGCGTCGGCGGCAGCCTTGGCCGCAGCGGCCTTGGCTCGGGCCTCTTCGGCCCGCTTGCGGAGGTGTTCGGGGACTTCGGTCATGTCCTTCTTCTCCTTTTTGCCTTAGAGCGGACCCGAGATGCCGCCGTCCTTGCGCACTCGCCAAAAGTGGATCGCCATGAAGATGACGAGCACGAACGGCAGGAGCAAGACGTGCAACACGTACCATCGGAGCAGCGTGTCGGTGCCGATCTCCACGCCGCCGAGCAGCACGAAGCGGACTTGTTCTCCGAACACCGGGGTGTACCCCATCATGTTGGTACCCACCGTCACCGCCCAGAGGGCCAGCTGGTCCCAGGGCAGGAGGTAGCCGGTGAACGAGAGGAGCAGGGTGAACTGCAAGAGGTTGACGCCGATCACCCAGTTGAACTCACGGGGCGCCTTGTACGCACCGTGGTAGAAGACGCGGGCCATGTGGAGGAACACCGAAAGCACCATCAAGTGGGCTGCCCATCGATGCATGTTCCTGACCAGCAGGCCGAAGGTCACGCTGTTTTGCAGCGTGTAGATGTCGTCCCAGGCCGCCGCAGCGGTCGGCCGGTAGAAGAACATTAAAAAGATGCCGGTGACCGTCAGCAAGATGAACAGGAAGAAGGACAGACCGCCGAGGCACAGCGTGTAGCTGACCTTGACTGCGTGACGCTTCACCTTTACCGGGTGCAGGTGGTACAACACTGAGTTCATGATCACGTAGGACCGGTTTCGAGGGCTGTCGGTGTAACCCTTCCGGAAGATCGAGCCAGGTCGGAAGATCGAGTTCCAGGCCTGAGAGGACTGGGTCGCGTCGACTAGCTGGGTTGCTTGGTCCTGCAGCCGCTGCGGCAGGGGCTTCTTCGCGTCTTCGTCAGTGTTCGCCATAGATCTTTGTTTCGTGTCAGGGCACTCCGGCGTCAGCCGAGGCGCATGCCGTATCCGTAACCGTGGGTATTCGTTCGCTGGTGGGCATCACCGTCGGCCGGCGGGTCGCCAATCTTGCCGAGGATGATCACACCCGTGGGGCACCGGTCGACGCAGAGAGCGCACCGGGTGCACACGTCGTCGTCGATGGTGAAAATCACATTGTCGTTGGGGTCGCTGCCCGGGAGTTCCGTACCGATCGCTTCGTCGATCGCGTCGGGACGCACCATGTGGATGCACTTCCACGGGCAGATGTCAACACAGCCCTCGCACATGATGCACTCGGACTGGTCAATGTGGATGAACTGCTTCGGCTTGACCTGGGCGGTGAGCCAGGCTGCGTCGACCTGCTGGAGGATGTAGTCGTCGCGGAACTCGGGAAGCGGCGGATTCGCGTCGGTGGTCGCCATGAAGTCAGGCACCTTCCTTAACGAGCGGACGGCCGAAGGTCGAGCGTTCGGGAGTCTTCTCTGCGTTCTGCTTCTCGCCGCGCTTTTGCCAGGCGGCCCACATCCAGATGTTGCCGGCGAGCGCAACGACATAGATGCCAACAGCGATGAGGTCGCGTAACACAACATAGTTGACACGAATTGGCGACCAGCCACCGTCCTGCTGCGACTTGAGCAGGTCAAACGGGCCGAAAAGGATCTTGTCGGAACGCCAGTTGAGCTCATTGTCGGCCCAGGACAGGAACTGGTGCGGCACGACGCCATAGACCCAGAACATCAAGAAGAAGACGATCATTGAGCCGAGCATCGCCTCGCCCCAGGTCACGACCTGATCGGCGGGACGGCGCTTCTGGTAGGTGAGGATTCCGCCAACGATCAAGGCGGTGACGATGATCGACGACACGAAAGCGACCACGCTGCGACTCCTGGAGAACGGACGCGTTTCACGAACTTCGTGAAACCATGCACAAGTCTAAACCGGAGGCGCTGCGACCCCCGGATTGGTGCCTGGTTTATCACGATGCCTTTCGATTCCCCCCATCCGGCGCTGGGGAAAATCGGGTGTTGCGCGATTGTCCGAAATTCGGGGGGAGGATTCTGCTTCGGCTTGTTCGGACGTGCGACACTGCCCCTATCCTCAGGGGGCGTGGTCGGCGTAATCCTGCCTCTGCCGCTCCACCCGCCAGTCCGCTGTCCGATCGATCCGCCGGAGACCAACGGTGACCGAAGTACCTGAGCACCTCCTGAAGAAGGCCGCCGAAGCCCGTGCCCGCCTCAGTGGGCAGGCCCCAACCAACGCGGGCGATAGCGCCGCTCCGAGCAGCGAGCCGGCGGGCGAGGCCGCTCCGGTTCCGGCCACGACGGCTGCCCCGGTCCCGGCCGTCCCCGAGGAGCCCGCTGCTCCCGAGCCCGTCGCCCCCTATGTCGAGGCCGCCGAGACCCGCAAGAAGGTCCCGGTCTGGATCGTTCCGGTCCTGATTTTCCTTCCCTTCTGGGCGATTTTCTACGTCGGCTATCTCGAGAACCCGCCCGCCGCTCCCGAGGGTCTCGCCTATGAAGGTACCGAGATCTATAGCGGCCAGTGCGCCGGCTGCCAGGGTGGCGGTGGCGGTGGCGGCTCCGGCCGCCAACTCAACGGCGGCGAGGTCCTGCTCACCTTCCCGTCGCTCGCTTCAGGCGCCGCCTACGACGGCCTCGCCGGCCACCTGCACTGGGTCGCCAACGGCACCGCCGGCTCACAGGCCGAGGGCCTTCTCGTCTACGGCGATCCCGATCGGCCCGGTGGGGCCCACGTACCCGGCTCGTACGGCCAGATGGCCGGCTTCGGCAACCTCTCGCCCGAGCAGTTGGTGGCGGTCGTCTACCACGTCCGCCACGCGTTCGGTGCCGACCAGATCACTCCGGAAGGCGACGAGAGAGAGCTCCACGTGCTCGACGAGCTCTACCACCTGATGGAAGAAGAGGGCGTCATGACCTTCGAAGGCGCCACGCTGCCGGAGATCCAGGTCTGGGTCGACGCCGCTCGCATAAAGGTCGACGAAGAGTACGGCGAACTCGCCGCGGAGTAACCCACTCCCCCACCAGACGCAGAACGTCGAACATGGGACCGCAGGGTCCGGCTGTTCGGCGTCCGAACCGGCGAACATGGGACCGTGGATCCCTCGCTCACCAAATCCTGGCGCGCCCTCCAGGACCATGCCGCCTCCTTCGACGATCTCGACCTACGCGGGCTCTTCGACGACGACCCTGGTCGAGTCGATCGCATGACGCTTACGGTCGCCGACCTCACGGTCGACCTGTCCAAACACCGCGTGTCGCCTGCGGTTCTCGACGACCTCATCGCCCTCGCGAACGAGGTCGGGCTCGCTGACCGCTTCGCCGCGATGATTGATGGCGAGCGAATCAACTCGACCGAGGATCGCGCCGTGCTCCACACCGCGCTGCGAGCACCGGTCGGGGTCGAGGTGCTTGAGGACGGTGAGAATGTCGTACCCGCCGTCCACGAGATGCTCGGCCGAATGGGCGCGTTCGCCGACCGAGTCCGGTCCGGCGACTGGGTCGGCGCCACCGGGGCACCGATCGAGACGGTGATCAACATCGGGATCGGTGGCTCCGACCTCGGTCCGGTCATGGCATACGAAGCGCTCGCCGCGTTTCGTCACGAACGGATTCGCTGCCGCTTCGTCAGCAATGTCGACGGCAGCGACCTGATCGCTGCCGTCCGCGACCTCGACCCGGCGACGACCCTGTTCGTGATCTCGTCGAAGACCTTCACCACCCAGGAGACGCTCACGAACGCCCAGTCGGCACAGGCATGGCTCACCGCGTCGCTTGGCGCCGATGCCGTGGCAAAGCACTTCGTTGCCGTGTCCACCAACGCCACCGAAGTCGCAGCGTTCGGGATCGACACCGACAACATGTTTGGCTTCTGGGATTGGGTCGGCGGGCGCTACTCGATGGACTCCGCCATCGGGCTGTCCCTCATGATCGCGATCGGTCCCGACGCGTTCGCCGAGATGCTCACCGGTTTCCGGGCGATCGACGAACACATGGCGGCGACCCCGATCGCCGAGAACGCGCCGGCCCTGCTCGGACTGATCGAGGTCTGGTATCGCACCTTCTGCGACCTGCCAAGCCGCGCCGTGCTCCCCTACTCGCAGGCGCTCCATCGCTTCCCCGCCTATCTCCAGCAGCTCGACATGGAGTCGAACGGAAAGCGAATCCGTATCGACGGCGAGCCCGTCACCTACGAGACCGGACCGGTGATCTGGGGAGAACCCGGCACCAACGGGCAACACTCGTTCCACCAGCTTCTCCACCAAGGCAGCACGGTGATCCCCGCCGACTTCATCGTGTTCGGTGCGCCCGAGAACGCCGAGTTCGAGGGGGCTGACGCCCACCACGATCTCCTCGTGGCCAACTGTTTCGCCCAGAGTCAGGCCCTCGCATTCGGCAGGACCGCCGAGGAGGTCGCCGAGACCGAGACGGACCCGCTGCTGGTCTCACACCGGACCTTCCCGGGCAACCGGCCCTCGACCACGATCATGGCGCCCGCCCTCACCCCATCGGTGCTCGGACAGCTCGTCGCCCTCTACGAACACCAGGTGTTCACCCAGGGCGTCGTCTGGGGGCTCAACAGCTTCGACCAGTGGGGGGTGGAACTCGGCAAGGTCCTCGCCTCGGCGATCATCGGTAAACTGAGGGACGACGGCACGCCCGACCTCCGCCACGACGCGTCGACGAATGCGCTGATCCAGCGCTACCGCTCGATGCGCGGTCGGTGACCCGACGACTGTTCCGACCAGGCCAGGCAGCATCAACGCGACTCGAACTCGACCTGGCGGATCCGATGGCTCTGTCGCCCGACCCACACCCTCGGCGGCGTTTACTGCGACAAGGACGCCTGCGTTCCCTCGATGTCGTGGAGCGCGACGCGATCGGCTGTGAGCCGCGCGCCAATCACCATCGTCTGCCCGTGGTCGTCCGGCAGGGGTACCACCACGCGGTACGCGACCGTCGGATCCGCCGGTGCCGGAAAGCACGAGTTGAAGGGCGACGATCAAGCCGAAGACCAACGTCTCACCTCGGCTCGGTCACCGAAGCCCGGGGATGGCGAAAAGCGCGCCGGGGCGCTCGAGGTCTTCGACCTTCACCTCGGCCACGGGCTCAGCGCATCTCTGGGGAAAGGTCGTGGGCACCAATAAGTTCCCATGCCTCGTGTTCGACGTAGGCGTCGAGGGTGCGGGTGATGATGCGTTCGAAGAGTTCTTCACCCCGCTGAGTGGTCTCTCCCTTCGTCACCGAGTTGTGGAGCCAGGCGCTCAGCCAGAAGTTGAGCGTCAGCTTGTAGGCGTTCATTAGATCGTAGAGGTGGACGTAGCCGGCGTCCATCGTCTCGAGGGTGTCTTGGTAGAGGTCGATGAGGTCGGACTCGTGCGCGCGCCGGAGCGCCGGGTCGAGGTTGCACGTCAAGAACGGCACGACATCACCCATGCCGTCGCCACGGCCGAGGAGCTGCCAGTCGATCAGGACGAGTTCGTCGTCGTCGAAGAACATGTTGTCGAGCCGGAAGTCGTTATGGGTCAGGGTCCGGCTCGACCCGCCGAACGAGGCGAACATGTCGCTGACCGTCGGAAGGTAGGACTCGAGCCGGGCGACGACCTCGGCGCCGAGTTGTTCGCCGTGCTGGTCGACCACCATTGGCCAGCTCGACTCGAACATTCCCTGCAAGCCCATGTTGAGCGGGCTGTCGATCGGTGGCACCCAGTCGAACTGGTCGACCTGGTTCCACCAGCGGCCGTGCACCCCGGCGGCCGCGACCACAGCGGCGCGCGCCTGCTCGAGCGTCGCCCCCGTATGATGATCACCGGACGCGTAGCCGCCGACATCTTCCAAAACGAGGCAGTACGCCAGAGACTCGTCGTCGCCAACATTGAGGTAGGCCTGCGGCGTGCGGACCTTCATCTGCGACAGGAGATTCGCATAGGCCCGGTGCTCACGTCCGTAGACGTCGAGCAGGTCGCCGATCGGCTTGAGCCCCGAGTCGGTGGTTGGGATCTTTGCGATCGCCGTCGCAGGCCCGGTGCCGGCCGAGTAGTCGAGCGTCAGGCGAGCGAGCTCACCTAGGAAGCCCTCGCCGATTGCGATGCGCTCCGCCGACACCGAGGACACCGCGACCTCGTCGAATCCGCTCGACTGGAGCGCATCGGTCATCATCTCGGCGGTGATCTGATCGAGTGACGTCGGAACGTGATGTTGGGCCATCGACCGAGGGTAGAGCCCCGCTTCGAGTTGTGTCGACGGGGTCTCAGCCCTTGGCGACGATGAGCTGGAACTCGATGATGCCGCTCTCGTCGATCGAGACGACAATCGGCGCGTTCGGCGGGGTCACGCCGAAGTCCTCCCACGTGATCGTGGCCGAACCGGTGATGACACCGAATCCGTCGTCGCGAAGGAGGGCATCGATCGTGAACGTCGCCTCGTTGGTGGTGCCTGCAACGGTGAGGTCGCCCGCGGCATCGACCGTGACCGTCTCGCCGTCGGCGAGACCGGCGGGCAAGTCAACCGGTGTGGTCAACACGAAGGTGGCGGTCGGGAACTCGTTGGCCATTACAGCCCTGCGGATCGGGAACTCACGACGGGAGTCGTTCGACGTAATCGACCCCATGTCGACGGTGACGTCGGTGCCGGTCAACCGGCCCCCGTCGATCGTGACCGTGCCGCTCACGCCGCCGGTTCGACCTACGGCGACGACATCGCCGTAGGGGACGGTGAGCTCCTCGTCGACTCGGAAGCCGGCGAAGCTCCCACTCGCGGTCTCGAAATCGAATTCGCCGATCTCGTCGTCGACCAGCCACGTGGCGTTGATGTCGCCGTCGAACGGGTCGGGCGCAGCGGCCGGAGCGTCGTCGGTGGCCACCGCCAGGTCGACGTCGAGTTGGGCATTGGCGGCATCGACATCGACGGCCTCGGGCGTGTCACCCCAGAAGAACAGCCACCACACGGCGGCGATCAACACGGCGAGGGCGATTCCGACCCCGATGGCCAGCTTCTTGATGGTCATTGCAGCTCCAAGTTCTCACGAGCACTACCGGGTGCATACGGACGAAACCCGGTGTGTGGTTCCAAAATGCTCCAAAAAAGTCGGGTCAGAGGGTCGCAGCAACCTCGGCGCAGGCAGCGATGGTGGCTTCGATCTCCTCATCGCCGTGGGCGAGCGAGGGGAAAATCGCCTCGTAGGCACCAGGCGCGAGGGCGATGCCACGGTCAAGCATCCCGTGGAAGAACCGGGGGTAGACGCCGTTGTCGGCAGCGGCCTTAGCCGAATCAAAATCGTGCGGCGCAGTATCGGTGAAGAAGATGCCCAGCAGCGGGCCGACCCTAGGGAGCACGGCCGCAACGCAGGCGGCGTCGAACGCCGCCTGCATGCCCTCTTGGAGGCGCACGGCCCGGTCGGTGAGGGCGGCGTACGCCCCGACCGTGAGGTGCTCGAGGGCCGCCAGGCCTGCAGCCGTCGCGAGCGGATTCCCCGACAACGTGCCGGCCTGATAGACGCCTCCGAGCGGTGCCACATTGCTCATGATCTCGAGGCTCGCGCCGTAGGCGCCCATGGGCAGGCCACCGCCGATGACCTTGCCAAAGCACCACACATCGGGCTGCACTCCGAACCACTCGGCTGCGCCACCGTGGCACAGACGAAAACCGGTGATGACTTCGTCGAAGAGCAGCATCGCCCCGGCGGCGTCGCAGGCTTCGCGAAGTCCCTCGAGGAAGCCGGGCGCAGGAGGCACCAACCCCATGTTCGCTGCGATCGGTTCGACACAGACCACGGCGATCGACTCGTCGATCTCGGGGACAACGTTGTACGGCGCCACGATCGTGTCCTCGATCGCGCCCGGCGTCACGCCCTCGGAACCCTTGAGGCCCTGTTGAGCGATGCCCGACCCGCCGGCGACGAGCAGGGCGTCGGTGTGACCGTGGTAGTTGCCAGCGAACTTCAAAATCTTGCTGCGGCCGGTTGCGCCGCGAGCGAGCCGGATCGCCGACATCGCCGCTTCGGTGCCGGACGAAACGAGTCGCATCATCTCCAGCCCCTCGACCCGACTGGTCATCTCTTCGGCGATGCGCACCTCGTTCTCGGTGGGGGCGCCATAGCTCGTGCCGCGGGTGGCGGCATCCCGGATCGCAGCGATGACGTCGGGATGGGCATGGCCGAGGATCGACGGGCCGTAGCTCTGGACGTAGTCGATGTAGCAGCGACCCTCAACGTCGAAGACGAATGGCCCTTCCGCTCGTTCGACAAAGTACGGCGTCCCACCGACCGAGCCGAAGGCCCGCACCGGCGAGTTCACACCGCCGGGGATAACGGCTTGACCGCGCTCGAACAGGGATGCGTTCGTGTTGCTCACATGGCGAGGCTACCCACCGAGATGGGTCAGAACCCGAAGTGAGCGAACGGGAAGTCGACGAGCGATTCGAGCACGATCTCGGCGTCGGGGTGGACGTCGTGCACCGTGACTGCGTTGGGAACGACCACACAGCGCATCCCCGCCGCTCGGGCTGCCGCAAAGCCGTGTCGCGAGTCCTCGATGACGAGCATGTCGGCCGGGTCGAGACGCAGCCGGGCCGCTGCGAGGAGGAACAGGTCGGGGGCAGGTTTGCCTCGGTCGACCTGGTCACGCGTGCTGAGGTGGTCAAAGTGATCGACGAGCCCGAGCCGGGTGAGGTGCGGCTCGACCCAGTCGATCGGCGAGCTGCTTGCGATCGCGAGCCGGCGGTCGTGCGACTTGGCGACTGCGATCAGGTCTTCCACACCCGGCAGCACCGGGACGTTCTTGCGTGCGTGACAGTGCCGTTCCTCGGCCCGGGCCATCACGTCGGCATCCGGGGCGCGACCGAGCGCGTCCCTGAGGCGCTCGGCCAACGGCTTGTTGTCGGCGGTGCCGACGATCTCGATCCACCTCGTCATGGGAAGATCGAGGCCATGCTCATCGTGAGCGATCCGAGCGGCCTCGTACACGGGGGTCTCGGTGTCGGCGATAGTGCCGTCGAAGTCGAAGATGACGGCGGCAGGCGGGTTCACGACGTGGACCTCCGACCGCAACGCTGTTGGGTCAATCGAGTGCTCGTTCGAAGAAGTGGGTGGCGTGCGGGTCGTCATTGAATCGATCGACGGCACCGAAGCCGGACGACTCGTAGAGCGCGATCGCCTCGACGAGCGTCTCGTTGGTGTCGAGCCGGACTCGATCGACACCCAGCGACCGGGCCTCGTCCATGAGATGGCCGAGCAGCGCGCGGCCGAGCCCCCGACCGCGTACGTCGGAACGCAGCCACATCCGTTTGATGTCGATCACCGCAGGGTCGGAACGTTTGAGCGCGCCGCACCCCACCGGGTGACCGTCGAGACGGATGACGACGAAGAGTCCGTTCGGTGGCGAGACCTCCTCGACGTTGGTGGACTGCACCGTGCCACGATCGAGGCCGTAAACGAAACGGGTGTCGAGTTCGGCGTAGTACTGCTCGAGACACCACTGGGCGTCAGCGCTCCCTGCGGGCTCACGATGCAGCACAGGACGGTCGGCAACGTGGGCGACGAGGGCATCGACAAGGCCAGGGATCGTGTGGGGATCGGCTTCGACGTGGACATCGAAGCCACGCTCGGCAGCGACGGCAGAGGTCGCCGGACCGATCGACGCAACGATCTTCGGGAGCCCGTCGACACCGATGGCGTCGACGAGCGAATCGACCGCCGAACCGGAGGTGAAGACGGCGGCATCCGCCGCAGCGCAGGCGAGATGACCGCTGTCGTCGATGTCGGTAGAGACCGTGCGGTAGGCGATGACCTCGTCAACGTTCCAACCCATCATCCGCAGATGGATCGGCAGGGTCTCGCGGGCAACCTCGGCTCGGGCGAGCACGACCCGACCACCGGCAATCGGCGGTGCGGGGAACGCAGCAGCGAGACCCTCGGCGATTGCGTCGGCAGGCACGAGGTCGACGGGGAGACCGAGCGACTCGGCCCGATCGCGGGTTCCAGGACCGACCACGGCGACTCGAACGCCATCGGCGAGTGGGCGCTCACCAAGCGCCTCGGCCACCTTTGCGGCACCGTTGGGCGAGGTGACCGCAACCCAATCGCCATTGCGCAGGACCCGCAAAGCCGTGCGAAGTCCGACACCGCCATCGAGCGGATCGGTGATCTCGATGACCGGAACCGATACCGCTTCGGCGCCCTGCGCCTCCAGTGCCTCGACGAGCGATGCCGCCTGGTCGCGAGGTCGGGTGACCACGATGCGGAGCCCGCAGAGCGGGCCGGCAATGACAGGTTCGGGCGGCGGAGTCATCGCCGTCATCGTGCCGCGCTCAGCGGAGATCGGCCAGCAGGTCGCGGCCACCGCGTTCGTCGAGCAGGAAGCGGGCGACCGCCCGACCGAGTTGATCGGGATTGGTGCCGACCCGGCGTTCACGGATCAGGACCCGGCCATCAAGCGACGCCAGCATGCCGGTGATCTCGATGCCGTCACCACCAAGGGTTGCGTGTGCACCGGCGGGGAGATCGCAGTCGCCGTCGAGTTCGTGAAGAAAGGCCCGCTCAGCGTCGACGACACGCCGGGTGTCGACATGTTGGATCGCACGCAGCACAGCGATCGTCTCGGTGTCGTCCGCACGGCACTCGATGGCGAGGGCGCCCTGGGCGACCTGCGGGAGCATGATCGACGGGTCGAGCCGGTCGACTGGGGTCGAAAGGTCGAGCTCAAGACGGTCGATCGCTGCGGCCGCCATCACGATCGCGTCGAAACCGCCGGACTCGAGCTTCTCCAGCCGAGTCTGAATGTTGCCGCGCAGCTCGGAGAAGATGAGGTCGGGTCGATGCCAAGCCAGCTGGGCCCGGCGACGAACCGAGCCAGTAGCGATGTGCGCACCGGGAGGCAGCGACGCCCAGAATGCGCCGACGAGCGCGTCGCGTGCATCGGCTCGGGCCGGTACGCAGACGAGCACGAGACCATCGGGCGTAACCGCTGGGAGGTCCTTCCCAGAGTGCACGGCGAAGTCGGCTCGACCGTCGAGCACGGCGGCCTGAACCTCCTTAACGAACACGCCCTTGCCACCCATCGAGTGGATCGGCACGTCGGTGTTGCGGTCGCCGACGGTCGAGACGATGACCTCGTCGATCTCACACTCGAGCTGCGAAGCCACGTAACTCGTCTGCCACAAGGCCAACGCACTCCCGCGCGTGGCTGCTCGCAACTGCATCCCCATGAGCGCCGACTCAATCGAGGTCGAAGAGATCGCGAAGCGAGTCGGCAAGGCGATCGCCCCGAGCGTGACCGGCGGCATCCTTGAGCCGGATGGTGGGCTCGTGCAGCAGCTTGTTCACGATGCCCCGAGCCATTGCCTCAACGGCTTCGCGCTGCGACGCATCGAGATCGGAGAGCTTGCCGTCGAACCGGGCGAGTTCGACGTCAGCGATGTCGCTGCCCCGCGTGCGGAGCTGGGCGATGAGCGGCGCCACCTCACGAGCGGAGGTGACGGTGCGATAGCGATCGACCTCTTCACCGACGATCGTCTCGACGTTGCCGACGACGCGGGTCCGGGAGGCCATTTGCTGCTCGACGAATACACCGATGTCGTCCATGTCGAGGAGCGTGACGCCGGGCAGTTCGCCCGCGCGGGGGTCGACGTCGCGCGGAACAGCAACATCGACGATCACGAGTTCGCGACCATTGCGGCTCGAGATGAAACCGGCGATCTCGCCGCTCTCGAGGATGAGCTGCTGGGCACCCGTGGTCGTGACGAGCATATCGACGGCGACGAGGGCGTCGCCCACGGCATCGAGACTCACGGCGGTGCCACCGCACGCCTCGGCGAGCGCCACGGCGTTCTCCCAGGTGCGGTTGGCGACGAAGACGTCGGAGGTGCCGGCCGCAGCCAGCGACTTGACGGTTCCCTCGGCCATCTCGCCGGCACCGAGCACGAACACGGTGCGGCCGTCGAGGCCGCCGAGTTGCTCGGCGGCGAGGGCGACGGCAGCTTGGCTGACCGACGCGATGCCGCGACCGATCGCCGTATCGGTGCGGGCCCGCTTCCCTGTCTCGACTGCGTGACGGAAGAGCGGGCCGAGCGTGGAGCCGACCGTGCCGTGTTCGGCCGAACGCTCCCAGGCGGTGCGAACCTGCCCGAGGATCTCGTGCTCGCCGATCACGGCGGAGTCAAGACCGGCGGTCACCGAGAACAGATGGCGGATCGCTTCGGTGTCGTGGAGTGCGTAGAGGTGGTCGTTGACGTCTTCGGGAGCAAGCCCAGCATGCCGTCCGAAGTACTCGCGGATGTCCTGGTAGCCACCGTGGAACTTCTCGGCATAGGCGTAGATCTCGACCCGGTTGCAGGTCGATAACACGATTACCTCACTCAGGTGATCGGCGGATCCGAGGTCGGCGAGCGCCTTGGGGATGTCGTCGGGCGCGATCGTCATCCGCTCGAGAATCGAGAGCGGGGTCGACCGGTGGTTACAACCGATGGCGACGATCGACACGGGACAAGTACTCCAAGGGCAAAGCCGACGGCCCAGGGCAGCAGGGCCAATACCAGAACGCTATCGGACATCCACCCCAGAAACCGGATCGGGCGACGGGTGTCACGACGGGCATACTCGCTCGCTTCGCGGCGCCGATGACGGAGGAACCTGGCGGCTGGGGTCAGGAGTCTTCGGCGATCCGAACGCGGTGCAGATGGAAACCGAGAATCTGGAGTTCGGTGACGAGATCGACCGATCTGATCTCGACCTCGTCAGGCGCCGAGAGCACCGTCGGGGCGAAGCTCATGATCGACGTGACACCTGCGGCCACCAACGCATCAGCGGTGCCCTGGGCAGCTTCGGGCGGGGTCGAGATCACGCCGATGGCGACGTTGAGGCGGTGGACGATGTCGCCGAGTTCGCCGGGCGCGTGCACCGGGACGCCGTCGACGACCGTGCCGATCTTGTCCAGGTCGGAATCGGTGGCCGCCACCACGGGGAAGCCGCAATCCGTGAAGCCGATGTGGTTGGCAAGCGCCCGTCCGAGGTTGCCCATGCCGCATACGACAACGGGCCAGACGTTGGCGACGCCAAGCGCCTGACTTATCTGGAACCGAAGGAAAGCGGAGTCATAGCCTACGCCCCGAGTGCCGTAGGTGCCGAGGTGTGACAGGTCCTTGCGAACCTTGGCGGCGTTGACGCCGGCGAGATCGGCGAGTTCGTCGGACGACACCGTTGCCGTCACCCCGACGGGGAACGCGTCGAGGCCCCGCAGGTAAAGCGGGAGTCGAGCCACGGTGGCTTCAGGGATCCGACCAAGGGGCGCCATCGCCCCACGCTAGACACCTTGTGCATCAGTTCACAAGAGTCTTCACAAGTTCACAAGTGAGCGACAGCGATCCCCGATTCACCCTCGACCGCGAAGAACAGCCACCACGTCCCGTCGCCGGGATCGCAGAACAGGCACGGACCGCGTAGCTGATTGACCGGCTCGTTGACGGCGCCACAGATCGACGGCACACGGCTCGTCGGCCCCTCATGGGCATTTTCGCGGGGCAGCACCTCGACCGGCTCGTCGATCTCGCGCCAGCGCTCCCACGGCCCCGCGATCGACACGCGCGAGCGCACGATGCGATCGGGTGCGTCACCGACCCGAGTCTAGGACACCTCGAGTTCGGCGCCGGCAGCTCCTTCGACGACCCGCACTGCACTGTGGCGCATGTCGGGCCCAAACAGTGTGAGCCCCTCCTCGAACCCGGTACGGCCATCACGGGACCGGAAGAACCGGCCCGGCATGGCGAGGGCATGCCAACAGCCGTTGTGACGAAAGCACCGAAAGTACGACGGGCCGTGGGTCTCAGGAGCCGCCTGGAAGTGGGTCCCGTCGCTCGACACGGCCACCCGCGTTCGCTGATCACCGAGCGCCTCGGAACCGTGCAGGTACATCACGATCTCGTGCCGGTCATCGTCGACGTGCACGTCAGGCGAGGCGATGTGGGCGGTGAGAAGGTCATCGCGCAGCGAGGCCGGCATCTGATCATCGAGCGCCTCGCGATAGCGGGTTGTTATCCGCTCAAACGTCTCGGCATCGATCACGAGATCCTCAACGAGGAAGCCGGAGTCGACCAGCTGCAGCGAGCCAGGCTCGTGGATGATCCGCGGCCCCTCGATTGCGTCGCCATGGGCGAGCCGGTGAAGGAGCCCTTGCGGTCGGCGAAGTAGCAGAGGCACCGACCGAGCGGACCGACCAGCCACGCAGGCGCACGGATGACCGATGGACCCTGAATGTTGATGCCGATGCTGGGATGACTGGCTGGCGTCATGATCGGGGCGTCGCCGACGCACTCGACCCGAACATCCCGCTCGCTCACGCGCCGAGTTCTCGCCGGATGATCTTGCCGCCAAGCCCCCGAGGGATCTCGTCGACGAGGTCGATCTTGGTCGGGCACTTGTAACGGGCGAGCTCGGTGGCGCACCACTCGATCAGGTCGTCCTCTTCGAGGACTCGACCCGGCTCGGCCGCGATGAATGCCTTGACCGACTCGCCGGTGTGCGGGTGGGGCACGCCGACGACACCCGATTCGACGACGCCCGGGTGGGCGTTGAGCACCCGCTCGACCTCCGCAGGGAAGACGTTGAAGCCCGACACGATGATGAGGTCCTTGGCCCGGTCGACGATGTAGACGAACCCGTCGTCGTCGACCACGGCAATGTCCCCGGTGTGCAACCAGCCCTGCGGATCGATCGCCCGAGCGGTGGCCTCTGGGTCGTCAAGGTAGCCAGCGAAGACATTGTCACCGCGAACGAGGACCTCACCTTCGTCGCCGATGTAGGCATCGTCGCCTGCGGCATCGACGATGCGGACTTCCATGCCGGCCATGGGGCGGCCGATCGACCCGATCGGGGTGCCGTCGTCGGTTGCGCGGGTGACGCCTGGGGCGGCTTCGGTCAGGCCGTAGCCCTCGAGGATCCGCACGCCGAAACGACCCGCCACTTCCTCAACGACCCGATTGGGCAGCATGGCGGCACCCGACACGGCGATGCGGATGGTCTTCAGCGCATCGTCGGCGACGAGGTCGACCTGACTCAGCGCAGCCCACATCGTGGGCGGACCGACCAGCACCGAGATCTGCTCGTCGGCGATCGTCTCGAAGACGGTCATTGGGTCGAAACGCTCCTGCAGCACCAGGGTGGCCCCCGCATAGAGGCTCAGGTTAAGGATCGAGTTGAGCCCCATGATGTGAAAGAGCGGCAGGACACACAGACCGATGTCGTCGGGGCGGACGACCTTGCCGCTGGTCGCCATGTTCTGACGGAGGTTGGCGCCCAGGTTGCCGTGGGTGAGCATGGCGGCCTTCGGTGCGCCGGCGGTACCGCTGGTGAACATGAGGCAGGCGAGATCGCCATCAGCGCGCTCGACCATCGGGGCCGTTGCCCGGCGGCAGCCAGCACAGTCCAGATAAGCTGCTGATGGTGCGTGTGCGAGAGAGATAG
>CAJWHS010000007.1 GCA_913041415.1 uncultured Acidimicrobiaceae bacterium
CTTGTGCCCTCATCGCCCCGTCTGCTGTTGCTGCCGTCCAGGCCCTGCTCCCACCACACCCAGCACATCATGAGTAGCGCCGCGGTTCGCGACGTCAGGAAGCCGGCCTTGTTGGCGATGACGCTCGCTATGTGTCGCGTCCCGGTCGCACCTCGCCGCCGTTCCCTGACCACGGGATGGTCGACGGTGACCGACTGCGCTCTGACTGGTTCCCGGCGCTGATGGGCTCGATTTCTTGACCGCCGCAGAAGGGCTTCGTGAGAGCTTCTCGGTCTTCAGGCTTCGTAACTACCGGCTGTTCTGGTTCGGCGGCTTGGCGTCGAACATCGGTCGGTGGTTCCAGACGCTCGCCATCCCGCTTGTCGTCTTCGACCTCACCGACAGTGCCGGCTGGGTCGGTTTCGCCGGTTTCGCCCAGATTCTTCCCATGGCCTTGATGGGGCCCTACGGCGGGGCGATCGCCGACCGGTACCCCCGCCGCAAGGTGCTCCTCGTCACGCAGACGCTCCAGGCCTTCGTCGCACTCGGTTTGATGACGCTGTGGTTCAGCGGTGTGCGTTCGCCTGGGGCGTACGTGGCTGTCTCGGTGCTTGTCGGCATGACCGCCGGCCTCAACCTTCCCGCCTGGCAGGCGATCGTCAGTGAGATTGTTCCTCGTGAGCAGTTGCTCGCTGGGATCACCCTCAACTCGGCTCAGTTCAATGCGTCCCGCATGATCGGCCCGGCGTTGGGCGGCGCCGCGATCGCGTGGTTTGGTCCCGGCTGGGCGTTCTTCGTCAATGCGATCAGCTACAGCGCCGTGCTCACCGGGCTTGCGCTCATGCGCCTCGACATCGTGCACCGGCGACCTGAAGGTCGGATGCGGCCGCTTCACGAGTTCGCGGGTGCAGCCCGCTACGCGTTTCGCAGCGAGGGCATCCGCACCGCCATCCTCACTGTCTCGATGATCGGGTTCTTCGGGCTGTCGCTCCAGACGCTCTCGGTCACCGTCGCCGAGGATGTCTTCGACCAGGGCGAGCGGGGGTTCGGCTTGCTCCTGTCGTTCGTCGGACTCGGTGCCGTGTCGATGTCGCCGATCATCGCTGGCGCCGCCCAGCGGATTCGCCGATCTCAGCTTCAACAGACGGCGCTGATGCTCTACGCCATGGGAGCGCTCGTGATCGCGGTGGCACCGGTCTTCGCCGTTGCGCTCGCCGGTGGCTTCATGATGGGGGCCGCCCACCTCACGTCGGCGAGCACGCTCAACACCGCGATCCAACTCCAGGTCGATGAGTCGGCCCGAGCCAAGGTGTTGGCGGTCTACCTGTCGATGCTGACAGCCTCGAACCCGATCGGCCAGTTGATCCTTGGCCAACTGATCGATCGCACCAATCCACGTTTCGCGTACGGGGTGGCCGGGGGAGCGTTCCTCATGATCGCCGGCTTCCTTGCGGTCGGTGGTCGGCTCGAAGGGCTCGACGCCGATGCGGGCGAGATCACCGAGGCCTATGGGGGAGAGGTCCAGCCGACCATGCCCGCCCCACCCCGTCGGGGTTGATCACCAGCCGGCGCCGAGCGTGGTGTCCTCGTCGTCGGCGAGATGACGCTTGCCGTCGTCACAGTCGTGACGGACGGGACACCAGCGGCAGGCCGGTCCGGTGGCGGTGGTGGCGTCGCGCTGTCCGGACGAGAGCATCAGCATCCGTTCGACACCGTCGACAACCCGAGCGACGGTCGAGAAGAGGAGGTCTTCGGTGACGTCCTCGACCTGGAAGCGGCCCTGGTCGAGGTAGTACGTGGCCAGTCTGCGTGGCGGCGTGCCGATGCGGATCGCGTCGAGCAGGGCATAGAAGCGCAGATCGTCACGATGATTAATAGAGGTGTTGCCGGTCTTGAGATCGACGAGTACCTTGCCGGCACGATCACCGTCGGCAACGCCGATCGACAGGTCGCAGCGTCCGCTCAGCACGAACTGGTCGTGGATCTCGACACGCAGTGAGGTCTCGGTGCTCGGGTACCAGGCGGGCTTGAGTGGGGGAAAGCACTCGAGAAACTTCAGGACCAGATCATTGGCCGTTCCCCGAAGTTCGGCTCGTTCGGTCTCGGAGATCGTCTTAAGCCAGTCGGCCATGGGGTCGATGCCCTCGCCGCGGCGGGCCATCGCCTCGTCGACAAGGGTCATCGGGTCGAGTTCTCGACGCCAGTGCACCGAGAGTTCGATCGCCTTGTGGGCGATTGTGCCGCGCGCGATCGGGACCTTCCATTCGAAGGGTTCGGCCTGCTCGACGACGAACTTGCGTTCACACCCCAGCACCTGACCGAGGGCGTACTTGGAGACGAACATCGAGTCACCCGGCTTCTCTCCCTTGCGGAGGTCGAGCATTGGCAGCATCGGTTCGAGGCCGTCCTCCAAGGCCCGTTGGAGTTCGTGTCGCAACATGGCCTCAAAACGCGGCCGCTGTTCCTTGGGCGCGCCGAGTTCGGCCAACACCTCCTGCTGGGCCGGGTTGAGCTCCTGTTTTGCTTCCACCCCCAGAGCGTCGCACACCGCCATGACAGCCGCGAGGAGTCTGTGGCATCGTCCGCAGCGAGTGGACTGTCACACCCCACTGGCAGAGTGGCGATCGGTGGAAGCGACAAGTCTTCGATTTGCTGCCGCGGCCCGTTCCCTCGGGCAAGCGGCTCGTCTGCGCTCCCTCGTGGTGCCTGGTTTCCGGTCGCCGCCGGGGCTGGAAGGTGTGCATCGCACGCTCCGGTTCCGTGGGGGTGTGCCCACGGTCGCCGTCCGGTTAAAGGGGCGGCCCTGGTCGGCGGTCGTCGCCGACATGATCGAGGGTGTGGTTGCCGCCAATAGGTTGGCGGGGGCCAAGGCCGATCGGGCCCGGGCGGCGCTTTGGCTCGCGGTTGATGATTCGGGCGAACTGTTGCCAATCGACGATGGTGTGGTCGAGACACGCCGAAGTGCCTGAGGTCGGAATACGCTGGCAGCCCCCCACATTCGAGCCCTGACATGCTGGGCGATTCCATGGGTGAGGCACAACCTGATCGTCTTCTGGTCGGTCGGGATCTCGTTGCTGGGGCTATCGTTCGGGCGGGCCCGGGTGGCGGAATCGGTAGACGCAGGGGGCTTAAACCCCCCGATCCCTTCGGGGATGTGTGGGTTCGAGTCCCACCCCGGGCACCATCGAGGCTCTCATCACGTTCCAGCTAACGCGATGGCGACGGACGGCCATGAGGGGGGCGACGACGAGTCCGTAGGTCCCGAATCGGTAGGCCGCCACGGCGAGGCCCTCCATGTCGACCTCTTTCGCGATGACGCTCGACACGCCCCACGCCGAGACGGCGACAGTGGCGCCGATCAGGCCATAACCGTTGATGGAGTCCTCGATGTTGACGTCAATCCCGGGCATCGCGGCACGTAACCGGCGTCTGGTGGGACCGGATGGCAAGCGCGTTGCCGGCGCCCCCTCGCTACATCTCGTTCTGCGCGAGGAAGCTCTCGTAGACCTGGATCAGAACCTGCTTCTGGTCGTGGGTCAGGTCGTCTTGGGCCCGGATGGCTGCGATCAGATCAGCTTCGGGTTCCTCGTCGAGGATGCCGGCGCGGACGTAAAGGGATTCCGCCGAGACCTCAAGCGCTCGCGCGATCTGCTGCAGGATCTCTGCGCTCGGCCGTTTCAGGCCCCGTTCGATCTGGCTGAGGTATGGATTCGAGACGCCAGCGAGGTCGGCGAGTTTTCGAACGGAGAGTTCGGCCTGGCGGCGCTGTTCCCGGATGTACTCACCGAGGTCGGCGACGGCGTGTCGAGGATCGGGTGGCACGAAGACTCCAACAGTCGGGATGGGATGGCGGACGAAAAGCATCGCAGCCGGACCGCCATGATGGCAGTCCGGCTGCGACGAGGGGGACCCAGAGAACGGCGGAGGGGTTGTTTCGAGACGTCAGGCCGTCTTCGCGGCCTTCAGGGCGGCGGTCTTTGGTGTGTCGATGCCGAGGAAGCCCCAGGCAGCCTTGCGTCCGGTCTCGACGGCGCCGGCGACCTGCTGCGGCAGGCGCTCGACGACCATGGCGGCGAGAAGATCGGTCCGGCCACGAAGGTCGGTGAGGGCCTCAGTGCCCTTGGTATAAGCGGTGGCGGCGTGTTCGGTGATGGCCTTGGGAGCCGGAACCTCACGGCCGATGATGGCGTCGCTGACAACAAGGTTGACGCCGACGCCGGAGTAGACGACGTTCTTGACCAGATCGAGGACAGCAGTCATGGGGGATCTTCTGTGAGAGGCAGGTGCACGCTCTTGCGTGCCGTCATGCGTACAATAGTTAGCACTAGAAGGGAATGCAAGCTAGGTAGCGCATTTTCGCTATCTAAAGTTTGCAGCGCAGGATGACCGAGCCGCAAAACATCGACGTGCTCGGCACGATCTGGCACACCGACCGCCACGAGCGGACGTCGCTCGGCTGTCTCATCGAGGCGGCGAAAGACCGAAACGACAGCACAGCATGTGCCCGCATCGTCGACGAGATCCACGACTGGGCGGCGGGCGGTGGACTCATGGTTGAGCCCGATGCGATCGTCGTTGGCATCCCCTCCAGTCTCGATCGGCCCAACCGGCTCGTGTCGGCTGTTGCCCGAGCGGTCGCGAAAGCGACGGGATCCGCCTCTGTCGACGCGATCGTTCGGCGTCGAGTGACGATTCGGCTACGGGACCTCGATCCGACCGAACGCCCGGCGATGGTTCGCGCTGCGGACTACGAGGTGGTCGAAGACGTCGGAGGTCGTCATGTCGTCCTCGTCGATGATGTCGTGCTGAGCGGCACGACCCTCGACTACGTCGCCGACCTCCTGCTCGCCGCTGGCGCCGCCTCGGTGCGACCAGTCGCCATCGCCCGATCTCGGCGTGGCTGAGCGCCTACGGTCACGAACCGCGTGGCCCTAGGCCGTGGCGTCTCATCCGCCGCGTCGCTCTAACAACCGTTCGATCCAGCGCTCATAACTCTCGAGATCCTGCGCACCCTGAACGGGCAGGACATCGTCGAGCACGATCGTCGGCACGGCGGTGACACCCTGCTCAATCGCAGCATTGTGTTCGTCGATCACCGCCGCGGCGTAGACCCGCTCGTTCTCGACGAGGTGCTGGATGAAGCCGCTCGCATCGACCCCGACGTCGGCGGCCAGGTCGGCGAGTACTTCGGCGTTGGAGATCGTGCGGTTCTCTGCGAAGTACGCTTCCATCAGCCGGTGGTGGTACGCAGCGGCGGCCGAAGGAGCAAAGGCCTCCATTGCCTTCTGGGCGATCTGGGCCGGCATAGAGCCCGATGGCTGGGCGTGCTCGGTGGCCCAAACGGAAAAGATCAGGCTGGGCTCGGCCGACGCCGGCCGCAGCCAACTCTTTGTGTACTCGACGAATTTCTCGTGTTTCGCCGGGTCGCCGCCGTCGTTGTCAGGGCGGAGAAGAAACGACCTCCACTCAACGTCGATGCGATCGCCGAATCGTTCACGGAGCTGTTCGACGCGAACTGCGCCGACGTAGCACCAGGGTCAGAGGAAGTCAGACCAGACGGTTAATCGAACAGGTTCTCCCACAGCGGGCACGGTAGCCCGGCTGCGGAAGGAGATCATCCCCATCCGATGCCGACGGGAGGACACGGCGGTTCCTCCGACCGCGTGACAGAGTCATGGCATGGCCACCTGCGCATTTCTCGGACTCGGTGTTATGGGGTACCCCATGGCCGGACATCTCGTGGCTGCGGGCCACACCGTCACCGTGCACAACCGAACGACGGCGAAAGCCGAGCTATGGGTCGCAGAGCATGGAGGGGCGATGGCGATGACTCCGGCTGCTGCGGCTGAGGGAGCCGAGTACGTCTTCTTGTGTGTAGGGGATGATCCTGATGTGCTCGCCGTGACCGCGGGCGCCGACGGCGTCCTCGAGACGATGGGGGAGGGCGCAGTGCTTGTCGACCACACGACCGCGTCGGCTGTCATCGCTCGTGACGTCCACGCGACGGCCGCGGCGCGGGGTGTCGGTTTCGTCGATGCACCGATCTCAGGGGGGCAGGCCGGCGCCGAGAACGGTGTGCTCACGGTAATGTGTGGTGGCGACCAGGCTGATTTCGATCGGGTTGCTTCGGTGATCGACGCCTATAGCCGTGCCTGCAACCTCATCGGCGGCCCTGGTTCCGGTCAGCTCGCGAAGATGGTCAACCAGATCTGCATCGCCGGTCTCGTGCAGGGCCTCTCTGAGGGCATCAACTTCGCCCAACGGGCGGGGCTCGATGTCGGCGGTGTCATCCACACGATCTCGAAGGGCGCAGCCGGTTCGTGGCAAATGGAAAATCGGGCCCAAACGATGGCTGACGGTATCTTCGACTATGGCTTCGCGCTCGAATGGATGCGCAAGGATTTGCGAATCTGCTTCGAGGAAGCCGCAACGAACGGGTCGGCCTTGCCGGTGACCGAGATTGTCGACGGCTACTACGAGCAGCTCCAGGAGCTCGGGCTCGGCCGCTGGGACACCAGCACGCTGATCCATCTGCTTCGTCAGGAGTGAGCCATCTGGGGTCGGGTCCCCGTTCGGCGATTTACCGATCACTCTGTGTCGTGTGTCACACTTCCCGCCGGTTGCGAGTGCGACCATGAGAGGGGCCAATCATGGACGAACCGACGATCCCGTCGTCGACCGCCGACATCGATGCGAGCTGGATGGCTGCTGCGCTGAGGCAGCCGATCACCGGTGTGAACCATGAGCAGATCGGGGAGGGCGTCGGCGTCTCGTCGGCTGTGTACCGTTCGACGCTCGAAGGTGGCGATCTCGACTCCGTTGTCGTGAAGTTGCCGGCGCTCGCCGAGGAGGCGGTGTTCACCTCCACCGTGTTGCGCATGTACATCCGCGAGGTCCGGTTCTTCGAGAACCTCGCTGACCAGAGCCCGATCCGAGTACCGGTCAGCTACCACGGAGCTGTCGACCTCGAAACCAGCAAGTTCGTGCAGGTCATGGAGGACATGGGCTCGATGCGCACGGTCGACCAGAACGAGGGCATGACCATCGACGACGCCCAACGCGCCGTCGACGAACTCGCTGCCTGGCACGCGACGTTCTGGCGCAAGGCCGACGAACCGGTCGACCGGGGCGACGTCGTGTGTCTCAGTGACCCCGTCTACCCGGCCGTGCTGCCGATGGTCTTCGCCGAGGGCTGGGAGAAGGTCAACAACGCAATGGACGTTGATCCCGTGATCGCCGCAGTCGGGCCAGGGTGGGTCGACTGGATGCCGTCGGCCCTCGAGCGCCTCTCCGGCGCTCCGAACACAATCACCCACGGCGACTATCGCGCCGACAACATCCTCTTCGACGATGAGGGCAACGTCGTACTGCTCGACTTCCAGCTCACCGGGCGGGGGTCGGCGAGTTACGACCTCGCCTACTTCGTGACCCAGTCGCTTGCGCCCGATGTGGCCGCTACGCACGAAACGGCGCTGTTCAATCGCTGGCTCGACGGCCTCATCGCGGCGGGTGTGCCTGAGGCCGACACCACCAACCTGTGGGATCGCTATCGCGATGCTGCGCTGTTCTGCCTCGTCTATCCGATCGTGGCCAGCCGGGGCATGGACTTCTCCGATGAGCGCCAGTACACACTCGTTCACAACATGAACACCCGGTTTGTTCGGGCCGTCGATCAGCTCCATCTCGCCGACCTGCTGTAGGGATTGGCGGTCGACCGGAATCTGACGGATCATCAGTTTATGGCCGACGCTGACAAGACCGCCCTCGACGCCGCCCAGGCCCGGTACGCCGCGGAGCGAACCAAGCGCCTCCGAGTCGATGGCAACGACCAGTACAGCGAGCTCGCCGGCACGTTCGCCGACTTCGACACCGACCCCTATGTCGAGCCGGGTTTCACCCGGGACCCGGTCATCGAGGAGACCACAGCGGTCATCGTCGGTGGTGGCTTCGCCGGAATGATGACTGCCGTCGAGCTCAAGCGGCTTGGCGTCGACGACTTCCGCATGATCGAGAAGGGCGGCGACTTCGGGGGCACCTGGTACTGGAACCGCTACCCGGGTTGCCAGTGCGACGTCGAGTCGTACACATACCTGCCGCTGCTCGAAGAGACCGGCTTCATGCCCACCAAGCGGTACTCGAGTGCCACCGAGATCTTCGAGTATTGCCAGCTAATCGGGCGACGGTTCGAGCTGTACCCCCACGCCCTCTTCCAGACCGAGATCGCCGACGCGATCTGGCATGACGACGAGGCCCGCTGGCTCATCACGACCAGCCGCGGCGACGAGATCCGCTGCAAGTACTTCGTCACCGCCGGCGGCATCCTCCACAAAGCCAAGCTCCCCGGCATCCCCGGCATCGACACCTTCGAAGGCCACGCCTTCCACACGAGCCGATGGGATTACCGCTACACCGGCGGCTCCGCCACCGAACCAATGGACAACCTGCGCGGCAAAAAAGTCGGCATCGTCGGCACCGGGGCCACCGCCGTGCAGGCCGTTCCCCAGTTGGCCAAGTACGCCGAAGAGCTCTACGTCTTCCAGCGGACCCCGGGAGCGATCGGTGTGCGCGACAACGGTCCTACCGACGTCGAATGGTTCCAGAGTCTCCAGCCGGGGTGGCACGCGGAACGGGTCGAGAACTTCACCCGTTGCGTCACCGGCGAGCAGCCCGATTTCGACCACGTGAAGGACGGTTGGACCAAGGTCAACCGGGTCAACACCCAGGACGCCTCATCGCCCGAGCATCGCAAGGAACTCGACATCATCGACTTCAAGATCATGGAGGAGATCCGGGCCCGAGTAGACGAGATCATCGACGACCAGGAGACCGCCGAGAAGCTCAAGCCGTGGTACGGCAAGCACTGCAAACGCATCACCTTCCACGACGAGTACCTGCCGACCTTCAACCTTCCGCATGTCCATCTGGTCGACACCGACGGCCAGGGCATCGAGCGGATCACGCCGACAAGCGCCGTTGTTGACGGCGAGGAGTACGAACTCGATCTGATCGTTTTTGCTTCTGGGTTCGAGGTCACCACTGACCAGCACCGCCGACTCGGCTTCGACCCAGTCGGTCGCGATGGTATGCGGCTTAGCGAGCGCTGGCACGACGGTGCGCACTCGCTGCACGGCATTCTCACTGCGGAGTTCCCGAACCTGTTGATGCTCGGCATCGTGCAGGCCGGTTTCGGCACCAACTTCGTGCACTTCCTTCAGAACTCTACCCGTCACGTCGCCTGGGTCATCGATCACTGCGAGGAAGCTGGCATCAACACGATCGAGGCCACGCCGGAAGCCGAAGAGGGCTGGCTAATGGAGCTCTACACAGCGGTTGGGGGCATGCCTGACTACTCGGCTAACTGCACGCCCGGTTACATGAACTCCGAGGGTAGCCGCGGGCCGAAGGCCGGTCGCAACCTCACCTATGTCGGCAGTTTGCTCGATTACGACGGCTTCCTGCAGCGTTGGCGAGTCGGCGCTGCCGAGACCGGCGAGTTCCCTGGCGCGCTCACGACCTGATTGGTCGGGGCGGTCAGACACCGAGTAGGCCGGGAGCCTGCTCACCCACGAGATTGCGCAAGGCGTCACCCAAGCCTGGTCGGTCGCTCGGATTCAGTCGGTAGGCCGGTCCGTAGAGGCTGATCGATGCCGCTGGGTCGGCTCCGGGTACCAGCACCGCGATGCCGTTGACCTCAAGGTCGAGCGCCTGGTCGGCCCAGGCATAGCCCTGTGCAGCGCTCGTGCGGACGACCTCTTGGAGGGGTCCGGCGGCCGTGACGGTGAGTGGTGTGGCGGCCGGCAGGGGAGCGGCGGTGTAGGTGTCGAGCCGTTCGGCGTCCCACGAGGTCATCAACGCCAGGCCCGGTGCGACCAGATGGAAGTCGAGGCGTTCGCCAGTCGGGTCGGGCGCCTGGATCGCCGATGGCCCGAGCACGTTGGTGAGATAGAGCGCGCCGGTGGGGGTGTCGACGGTGAGTGCGGTACTCTCGCCGAAACGCTGTACGCACTCGACGAGCAACGGGCGCAGGCGATCCTCGAGCGCAGCGGGTGGCGCTTCGCCGCCGGGGACCAAGGTGCCCAGCGCCGGCCCGCTCACCAGGCCACCGACCCCACTGCGGGTGAGCATTCCGAGTTCGACGAGCTGGGCGGCGAGCCGCGAGACGGTGGAGCGGGGGAGCCCGCTGCGACGTCCGAGCTCGCGCACGCCGAGCGGTTCGTCGGCAGCGGCGACGAGCTGAAGGAGGAGGAACGCTCGCTCGATCAAGGACGTCGTTGACTTGGCTGGGCTGGTCGCCATACGCTGATTATACCATGCAGCAGGACGTCCCGTCTTGTAGGACATTAGCGAGTCGGACACCCGACTTCTACGTCTATCCCGACCAGCCGGCGGCATCCGCTGAGCTGGTGGGAGCCGTCGCCCGCATCCGCTGGGCCGATGGTCTCGAACTCGACGCCTACGGGCTCTGGCTCTTCGAAAACCAGATGGGCGACGTCACCATCGAGGAACGCAGTCGCGAGTCGAAGTTCGACCCTGCTGATTTTCCTACCGACGACGTGTTGCGCGACGTGATGGTCTCGCCCGACGGTGACGTCATCGTCGAGTGGGTCGACGGCTCCACGTCGGTGCACCACAGCGGTTGGCTCCGCCATATCGCAGAGCAGCGCCATCGCCCCGACGCCTTCCTGCCGAAGATCGAGGAGTGGACCACCGCCGAGCTTCCGGCTCCTCCGACCCACAACGGTGCCGCGGTGCTGCACGACGAGGGCATCTTGCTTTCGTTCCTCTGCGACGCCGTGCGCTATGGGCTCGCCCGCCTCGAGAACCTGCTGCCCGAAAAGGCCTCGCTTATCGCACTCGGCGAGCGCATCGGCGCACTGCGCAACACCAACTTCGGTGTCACCTGGCCGGTGAGCGTCGACCTCGAGCCCACCTCCACCGCCAATACGTCGCTGCCACTACCGCCCCACACCGATCTGCCGACGCGTGAGACGCCGCCCGGCTTCCAAATGCTGCACTGCCTTGTCAACACGACCACCGGTGGGCTCAGCACGATGGCCGACGGATACGCTGTCGTTCGCCGGCTCGAAGCCGAGCACCCCGAAGATTATGAGGCGCTCTGCACGCTCAACTGGATCTTCTTCAACCGATCGCCGCACCACGATCATCGCTGGTCAGGCCCGCTGATCGACCATGGCGCAGCCGGCATGTCACTCACCATTCGCGCCTTTCACCCCGTACGCGGTTTCCCCGACATGCCGATCGCAGACCAGCCCCGCGCGTATGCGGCTCTCCGCCGATTCAGCCAGGTCGCCGGCTCCGACGAGTTCCAGATGCGCTATGCGTTCCGGCCGGGCGATCTCGTGCTCTTCGACAACCGTCGCACCCTGCACGGACGCACCGCCATCGATGAGGCCGGTGGTGTGCGAGAGTTGCACGGGACCTACATCGACCACGACGAGATCTACTCGCGTGCCCGCGTGCTCACTCGTCATCGAACCGCCTGCGAGCTCGGGCTCGCCTAACGACAAACAGATCAACCAGCGGGGGAATCACCATGCCCAGCGTCTTCATCACCTGCGCCGTCACCGGCGGCGGCGACACCGTCAACAAGTCGCCGCACGTCCCGTTCACGCCCGAGCAGATCGCCGACTCGGCGATCGAGGCGGCCAAAGCCGGTGCTGCAGTCGTGCACTGTCACGTCCGCGACCTCGACACGGGAGCCCAGAGCCGCGACCCCGACCTCTACAAAGAACTCACCGACCGCATTCGCTCGTCGGACACCGATGTCGTGCTGAACCTCACGGGTGGTACGGGTGCCGACCTCACGCTTGGCAGTGTCGAGAACCCGCTGCCACTGAGGGAGGAGGGCACCGATATGGCCGGGGCCACCGAGCGCATGCGTCACGTTCGTGAGTGCCTACCGGAGATCGCCACCATCGACATGGGAACGATGAACTTCGGCGAGGGCGACTACATCATGACGAACTCGACGTCACAGCTCGATGAGATCGCCTGTCAGTTCCAGGACCTACCGGTACAGCCCGAGCTCGAGTGTTTCGACACCGGCCACCTCTGGTACGCCAAGAAACAGGAAGAGCGTGGCCTGTACGAAGGCAAGACCATGAACGCCCAGCTCTGCATGGGTGTGCCGTGGGGTGCGCCGGACGACATGAACACCCTGATGGCGATGGTCAACAATGTGCCATCGCACTGGCACAAGTCGGCGTTCTCCATCGGCCGTCGCCAGCTGGAGTATGTCGCCGCTGCGGCGCTCGTGGGCGCCAACATTCGCGTCGGCCTCGAGGACAACCTCTATCTCTCGAAGGGTGTGAAGGCCACCAACGCCCAACTCGTCGAGCGCGCCACGGTGATCCTCGAAGGCATGAACTTCAACGTCATGGGCCCCGATGAGGTGCGCGACATGCTCGATCTCAAGAAGGTCGTCTGATCTCGGTCACGGGCACTCGTCGTCGAAGGAGTGAGAACATTGAGTGAGCACGTCGCCGTCGTCGGTGCCGGCGTTATCGGAGCGGCCTGGGCGGCCCGCTTCGTAATGCACGGCATCGGCGTCAAGATCTACGACCCGAACCCGGAAGCAGGTCGCATTGTCGATGAGGTCCTCAACAACGCCCGAGCGGCCTGGGTTGATCTTGGCCTACCTGCCCCCACCGAAGGCAGTGTCACGGTCGTCGGCTCGATCGCCGAGGCGGTCGAGGGTGCGATCCACGTTCAGGAAAGCGTTCCGGAGAACCCGGCCATCAAGGTGCCGATCCTCGAGCAGATCGCTACTGCTTGTCCGCCTGTCACCGTCATTGCGTCGTCGACCTCGGGAATCAAGCCCTCGGATCTCCAGCCCTCGCTCACCAACCCGGAGCGGTTGGTTGTCGGCCATCCGTACAACCCGGTGTACCTCGTGCCGGTCGTCGAGGTCGTCGGTGGCGACCTCACCTCGCAGGACGCGATCGACGCAGCGATGGCGACCTACGACCGTGTGTCGATGAAGCCGATCTACGTCCGAGTCGAGATCGACGCCTTCATCGGCGATCGTCTCCTCGAGGCGGTGTGGCGCGAGGCCCTTTGGCTCGTGAACGATGGCGTCGCCACCACCCAGGAGATCGACGACGTCATGCGTTACGGCTTCGGTCTTCGGTGGGCGCAGATGGGCCTCTTCGAGACGTACCGCATTGCAGGTGGCGACGGCGGCTTCGGTCACTTCATCCGTCAGTTCGGTCCAACGCTGTCGTGGCCGTGGACCAAACTGATGGACGTCCCCGAACTTAGCGATGAACTCGTCGACCGGCTCGAGTCCCAGTCCGATGAGCAGTCGGGCGCTCACAGCATCCGCGAACTCGAGCGCATCCGCGATCGCAATCTCGCCGGGATCATGCGGGCGCTCGAGGAGAATGATTGGGGCGCTGGCAACACGTTGAGGACCCAGCGCGAACGCCTCGGAGGTTGATCATCAGCTCGGGTTGGATTTTTGTCTAGTCGAGGTCCTCGATCGCCTTGACGTTGCGCAGCCTGAGGCCCCCACCGGGATGGGGCATCGGGGTGTAGCTGCGGTGGCCGAGAAGGCGCTGAACTTGCGGCGAGCAGTGGTCGAGGTCGCCGAGCGGGAAATCGAGTGCACAGCTCTCCTCGGGAGTCAGCCAGCCAGCAAAGAAGCTCAGATGCATCGCCTTGCGCCAGCGATCAGCGGTGACGTTTGCACCACCGCCTTGGGAGACATAGCCCGAGTAGACGAGCGCATCGCCTGGGCCGAGTTCGGCAGGAACGGACTCGTGTTCGACTCGATAATCAAGGTTTTCCCAGGTGTTGCCTTTGGGCACGACCCGCGTTGCGCCGAGTTTCTCGGTGACCTACTCGTGGCCGATCATTGCGCTGACCGTGATGTCGACCACGTCGGGCCAGGCCGAGCGCACGTACTCCCACCAGTTGTCGGCATCACGGTGCAGGACCTGGGCCGTCTCACCGGGCCCGACATACATGATCTGACCGGTGTTGACCCAGTACGACCCGCAGTGGGGGAGCAGGACAGCGTCGGCGATGGCGGCATAGACCTCGTTGTCGAGCATGTCGAAGTACGCGTCGTCGAGCAGGGGCAACGACGAGAAGCGCACCGTGTTGGCACCGACGAACGCTGTACCGGCCAGACCCATTCCCTACGTGGCGGAACCAGGCGGGAACTCCGGCACACGCAGGTCAGCGACGGTTGTCATCGGGTCGATCGTGGCCCGGTCGAACATGCCTTCGACGATGAGGCCACCGTCTCTGCGGAAGGCTTCCAGCATGTCGTCAAGCGGGGCGTCGGCGGGTAGGCGGACGAGAGACCGTGGTGACTCACCCGCACTTTCGTGCAGCAGCGGACACGATGCATCCGGACCGCCCAGCGTGGTCGTGATCGGTGTCGCTCCCTACGATGAGGTTACGATGAGCGAGCGGATGACGCGAACCCAGATCGAGGCCAACGTCGACGATCTCGATCCTCGGGTCTGGCCCCGGGTCATCGAGCAGTTGCTGGCCGTCGGCGCTGACGATGCGTGGATCACGCCGATCGTGATGAAAAAGGGTCGTCCTGCCTTCACGCTCGGCGTGTTGTGCGGCGACGATGTCATCGACGAGGCGCGTCGCGTCATCTTCACCGAAACGAGTTCGATCGGCCTCCGCGAGTCGACCGTGACCAAGCATGCGTTGCCGCGCTCGTTCACCTCGGTCAAGGTCGAGGGGCACCCGATCGCCATCAAACGAGCCGAATACGGCGGTACCCAGGTCAACCGAAGCGTCGAGTGGGATGACGTCGTGCGTGTCGCCGATGCCCTTGGCATGTCGGCCAACGACGTACTCGTGGCTGCGCTTCAGGCTGGCCGAGAGCAGCAGGCATGAATTCCGAATCGACGCTCACAGCGATCGAACGCGTCCTCGTCGATTGCGGCTCGGTCATCGTCGCCTGCAGTGGGGGTATCGACTCGCTGTTGCTGGCGACGATCGCCCACCGCCGATCACCGGCGACAACGGTCGTTGCCCACACAATCACCCCTGCAGTGCCGGGGGAGGGCACCGGCCGAGTCGTGACTCACGCCCAGCGTCACGGTTGGACACTCGAGCTCGTTCGCTCCGGTGAGTTCGAGGACGAGCGCTACCTCGCGAATCCGGCCGACCGCTGCTACTTCTGCAAGACCAACCTGTACGCGGCGATCGCTCCGCTGCGCCGCGCCAATGTCGCACGAGCCGATGCCGTGATCGTGAGCGGAGCGAATACCGACGATCTCGGCGAGTACCGACCCGGGCTTGATGCCGCCGCCGAGGCCGGGGTGCGACACCCCTTCGTCGAAGCCGGTGTCGGTAAGGCCGACATCCGTGCCGTCGCCCGACACCTTGGCATCGTAGAGGCCGAACTTCCGTCTTCGCCATGCCTGGCGAGTCGGCTCTACACCGGCACCCGGGTCACTGAGGCCCGCCTCCGTTCGGTCGAGGCCGGCGAATCGGTGCTGCGTGCCGAGGGCTTCGAGATCGTTCGCTGCCGTCGTCGAGACGCCGCCGCAGTGGTTGAGCTGCCCACCGGCGATCGCGACCGAGTCACATCTGCGCTGCTCGACACGGTTCGTTCGGCGATGCAAGCCGTTGACCCTGACCTCGCGTCGTTGACCCTCGACGACCGTCCCTACCGGCCCGGCCAAGCCATCCTGCGCGTCTCCGAAGGACCCCATGCACGTTCACGATGACCGACGACTCGATCGCATCGGCATGCCCGAAGCCGTGCTGTGTTCGGCAAAGTCCGATTCGCAGCTTCGGGTGATTGTCGACGAACTCGCGTTGACTGGCCACCCGACCCTGTTGACCCGGCTTCCCGCCGGGCGCCTCGGCTGCCTCTCACCTGAGGTCGTCGAGCAGGTCGATCACGACCCAATCTCCGAGACGGGCATCCTCGGCGGGATGCAGCCGAGTCGGTCCGGCAAGGTCGCCATCGCCGCCGCCGGCACGTCGGATCAACGGGTTGCGACCGAAGCGGCCCGCACGCTCGAGTTCTCCGGGGTCGACACCGAGGTGTTTGTCGACATCGGCGTCGCTGGTCTGTGGCGTCTGGAAGCCCGTCTGCCCGAGTTGCGGGTGGCCGACATCGTGATCGTCGTGGCCGGCATGGACGCGGCCCTGGTCTCGGTCATGGGTGGGCTCGTCGGCGCTCCGATCATCGGCGTGCCGACGTCGGTCGGTTATGGCGTGGCCAAAGGCGGCTCGACGGCGCTCAACAGCGCATTGGCGAGTTGTGCGCAGGGGGTCACCGTCGTCAACATCGACAACGGGTTCGGTGCTGCGTGTGCTGCGGTTCGGATGCTGTCGCTGCTGGGCACTGACCGATCCCGCTCGTGATGATCGGTTGGTTCGACGGCGGAGCGGGAGCCAGCGGCGACATGCTGCTCGGCGCCTTGGTCAGCGCTGGCGTGCGGCTCGAGGTGCCGTCGGCGTCGATCGATGCACTCGACCTCGGTGTCACTCTGCGGTCCGAGCAGGTCCTTCGAGCGGGGCTCGACGCCACCCGGATCCACGTCGAGGTGTTCGACACCACTGTCGTGCGTCATCTGCCTGACATCCTCGCCCTCTTCGGCCCGCTCGACGCCGGGGTGCGCACAATCGCCACCGCAGTCTTCGAGCGCCTCGCCGAGGCCGAAGCTCGAGTGCACGGCACCTCGATTGACGACGTCCACTTCCACGAGGTGGGAGCACTCGACTCGATCGCCGACATCGTCGGTGCTGCCGCTTGCGTTGCGCATCTCGGGCTCGACCGGATCCACTGCTCGGCTCTAAGCCTTGGCTCGACTTCGACCCGGGGTGCCCACGGACCCATCCCGATCCCGGCGCCTGCCGTGCTCGAATTGCTTACTGGCGTGGCCCCGATGCAGGCCGGCCCCGCCCCGTTCGAGAGCACGACACCAACCGGTGCCGCCGTGCTGGCGACGATCGTCGACACCTGGTGTCCGATGCCGTCGATGACCGTCACGGCGGTTGGCAAGGGGGCTGGCGGACGAGACAGCGATCAGGTCGCCAACGTCTTGCGGCTTGTTCTCGGCGACTCGGCTTGACTCCGGAGCGGCCTCAGCCTGTCGCGACTCGGGCCCGGAGGCCGTCGAGGAAGAGTTCGACGAGTGCATCGAAGCTGGCGTCGTGATCACCCCGGCCGAGGGCATCGGTGGCCTGGAGCGTGACGAACCCGTGGAGTGATGCCCGCAGGGCGCGACCGGCGCGTCGGGCGTCGTGATCGGTTAGGCCGTAGTGGGCGAGGATCGCGTCCATCGTCTCGACTGCGCCGATACCGGCCGACTTTCTTTCGGATCCGGCGACGGTGCGCAGGGTGAGGTCGTAACGGCCGGGATGTGTGCGAGCCCATCCTCGGTACGCCGTTGCGAACGCACGAATGGCGTCGTCGCCTGCGATGCCCGTAGCTGATGCCTGCAGGGTCTTGCCGAAATCGGCCGTGGCGGCAATTGCGAGGTCGTCGAGCAAACCCCCCAGGCCGGCGACGTGGCTGTAGAGCGAGGGCGGTTGCACATCGAGGAGGTCGGCCACCGCCCGCAGGCTCACCCGCTCGACTCCGTCGCGGTCGATCACGATGAACCCGGCGTTGATGACGTCGTCGTGATCGAGTCCTCGCTTGCGGGCCATGTATCGAGACTATGACTTGAAGAACCGTAGATCAATGTCTAATCTACTTAGACACAGTCATATCACCTGGAGATGCCAATGAGCGAGCGCTACACGATCATCTCCGCCGACTCCCACGCCGGCGGCAACATGGCGGCCTACGAGGAATACCTCCCTGCCGAATGGCGTGATGCCTACGACGAATGGCGCGGTGGCTACTCGAATCCCTACCGAGACCTTCAAGACGACGGACGAACCCGCAACTGGGACAACGAGCGCAGGGTCAGCGAGCAGTATGCCGACGGCGTCGTGGCCGAGATCACGTTCCCGAACACCGTTCCACCCTTCTATCCGACGGGTGCACTGTTGGCCCGATCGCCCAAGAACAGCGAAGAGTTCGACCGACGCAAAGCCGGGCTTCAGTGCCACAACCGTTGGCTCAGCGACTGGTGCAGCGAGTACCCCGATCAGCGTCGAGGCCTGCCCCAGATCTTCCTCGAAGACCTCGATGACGCGATCAGGACGTTGACGTGGGCGGCCAACGAAGGCTTCAAGAGTTTCCTTATGCCCCACGTCGCCCCCGACGTCGACCTCGCCGGACTCTGGTCACCCGAATGGGACCGTCTGTGGTCCGCAGTGCAGGACCTCGACCTCGTCGTCACCCAGCACGGCGGCAACGGCACACCCGACTACGGCAAGGATCCGGCCTCCGGTGTCATCTTCCTCATGGAGGTGCCGTTCTTCGCCCACCGCAACCTTGCCCACCTCACGATGAGCGGCGTGTTCGAGCGCTTCCCCAACCTCAAGTACGTCATGACCGAGCAGGGCGTGGCCTGGGCCGTCGAGGAACTTCGCCGCATGGACGCCTACCACGCACAGATGAAACACGGCCGGGTCGGCGAACTCGGCTTCTCCGCCGACATCGTATTGCCGCTCAAGCCGAGCGAGTACTTCGATCGCAACGTCTGGATCGGTGCGTCGTTCCCGTCACCGGGCGAAGCCGAGGCGATAAAGCAACTCGGCACCCACAAGATCATGTGGGGCTCGGACTACCCACACCACGAAGGCACCTACCCCTTCAGCACAGAGTCGCTTCGACGAGCATTCCACTCCTGGGACGAGGTAGAGATGAAGCAGGTCCTGAGCGAGAACGCAGCCGAGGTCTATGCCTTTGATCTCGAAGCACTCGCACCACTCGCCGCCGAGCACGGCCCCACTATCGACGAGGTGAAGGCGCCGCTCGACGGCATTCCCAAGGGCGCGACGAGTCCGGCGTTCTTCAAGGCCTGAACCGGGATTTGACGGCGGACCCTGCACCCCGAAGGAGTCGGGTGAAATTGTCTTCTCAGGGGTAGCGCGACGGCCGCGGTCCGTAATAGCCTAACCCGCTAGAGGCTCCCACATCTAAAGGTGTGCCAGGCACTCACCGGTGTCCGAATTGGGGGATTCGGACGACGACGGCGCTGCCCTACGAGGCGGCGCCGTCGTCGCGTCTGGGCGCAGACGGCTCGACCGCCTGCGCTGCCCCCGCCGTGGTTCGCCCCGGAACGAGACCTGGGCCAGACTCGACACTCGTGAGCGACACCCCAAAGGCCTACGACGGTTTCGGCGGAGAGGTTGGACGGATCTTCTCGACCTCCGAACCGTCTTGGCCGACCTTCCCATCAGCGCCCACCTGCGCGCCCAACGTCATCGTCATGTTGGCTGATGATCTCGGGTTCGCCGACCTCGCCTGCTTCGGCTCCGAGATCGACACGCCCAACCTTGACGCCCTCGCCGCCGGCGGCGTGCGCTACACCAACTTCCACGTCAATCCGATGTGCTCTCCGACCCGCGCCTCAATGCTCACCGGGCTCAACCACCACATGGCTGGCATGGGACACGTCGCCCACAGCGACCCTGGCTTTCCCGGCTACACCCATGAGTTGCGTGACGACGCCGTCACCATGGCCGAACTGTTCCGCGACAACGGCTGGGCCTCGCTCATGGTCGGGAAATGGCATCTCTGCAAGGACGCACATCTCTCCGACGCCGGACCCCGCCACAGTTGGCCGCTGCAGAAGGGCTTCGAGCGGTACTACGGGATCCTCGACGGCTTCACGAACTTTCATCAGCCGCACCGGCTATACGAGGACAACCACCACGTTCCGGTCGACCAGTACCCCGACGACTACTACTTCACCGACGACCTCACCGATCAGGCGATCCACATGATCGACGAGGTTCGGGCATCACATCCGACCAAACCCTTCTTCATGTACTTCGCCCACGGTGCCGTTCACGCGCCGTTGCAGGCGAAGGTCGAAGACATTGAGAAGTACCGCGGCGCATACGACGCCGGCTGGGACGAGATCCGTCGGCAGCGCTACGAGCGTCAACTCGAGATGGGGGTCATTCCGACTCACACCCAGCTCCCGCCCCGCAATACCGAGGCGGGGCATGCCGTCGAGGCGTGGGACGACCTCAGCGACGACGAGAAGCTGATCTTCGCCCGCTACATGGAGATCTTCGCTGGGATGGTCGACAACATCGACCAGAACCTCGGTCGACTCCGGACCCACCTCGAGGCCATGGGGGAGTGGGACAACACGATCATCGTGTTCACCTCCGACAACGGCGGCTCGCGCGAAGGTCAAGAACTCGGCACGTCGGCATACTTTCGCACGCTCGTGAGCCAGACGCGCCAAAACAGCCTCGACTCGGTGGATCTCGACCTTCCGAATCTCGATGCCATGGGTGGGCCGACCAACCTGCCGCACTATCCGATGGGATGGGCGATGGTGTCGAGCACGCCGTTCCGGCTCTATAAAATTAACACCCACCAAGGCGGACATCAGGTGCCCTTCATCGTTCACTGGCCGGCCGGCCTTTCGGCCGCCGGTGAGGTGCGCACCCAATACCAGCACATCACCGATCTCCTGCCGACCCTTGCCGACCTCTGCGGTGTCGAGGTGCCGACGGCAAAGGGTGGCTGGCCGGTTCCCGAGCCTGCCGGCGCGTCGATGGTGCCGACCCTTATCGACGGCGATGCCGCGACCACCCATCCCGAGCAGTACTACGAGCAGATCGGCCACCGCGGCTTCTACCGAGACGGCTGGTCGGCGGTCACCTGCCGCCAGCCCCGCCAGCCGTTCAGCGAAGAGCAGTGGGAGTTGCACAACCTCCACGACGATCCGACGGAGACCAACGACCTCGCTGCCCAGCATCCGGAGAAGCTCAAAGAACTCCAGGACTCCTGGGAGCATGCAGCCTGGGCCAACCAGGTCTTCCCGCTCGACGAGGGCAACTACGTCAAGATGATGGCGCAGCCGCCGTGGAACGCCGAGCTTGCCGAGCCGGTCACCTTCCGTCCCGGCATACCCACGGTTGAGCGATGGCGATCGCTCCAACTGATCTCAAGCCGGAGCTTCACGGTCAACGTCGACTTCGACCTGACCGACGGCGACGATGGCGTGCTCGTCGCCCACGGCGATCAGGGCGGCGGCTATTCGCTCGCGATCGACGATGGCCACCTGATCCACGCCCACAACGGCTACGGCGAGATGACGATCGTCGACTGCGGTCCCGTCGCCGCAGGGCGCCACACGATCACGCTCGACGTGGCCGACGTCGGCGACGTCACCTGGGAGCCGCGAGTCCTCGTCGACGGCGAACAGGTCGGCGAGGCTGGCCGGGTTCCCCGGCTGATGGCGATGGCACCCTTCGAAGGCATCGACATCGGCATCGACCGGCGCTCACCGGTCAACTGGGAGCTCTACGAGCGCAAGGGGGTCGCCCGCTTCACCGGCACGATCCATGGCGTCACGTTCACGCCCGGCGACCTCGCCCCCGATAACGGCAGCCAGTACCTCCAGATGCTCAAGGAGATGGGGACCAAGTATGAGTAGCCGCGTAACATCCGGGCATGGCGATCAGCTTCCTAGACCCACGTGGTGAGTCGGCCGTCGAGCCGACTCTGTATGATATTTCTACCCGTCTCGAACCTGGTGTCACGGTCGGGCTGCTCGCCAACGGCTTCCCTGACTCGGTTGCGTTCCTCGATGCGGTCGGCGAAGCGATCATCGCCATCCGTCCTGGCGTCACGCTGGCGCGATGGGACAAGGGTGACGCCTCAGCAATCGCAGGCGACGAGATGCTTGACGAGATCGAACCCGAGTGTGCGGCGGTCATCGCCGCCTACGGGCATTGAGGTAGCTGCACGACCGGCACCGTGCGTGACGGCATCAATATGGCTCGCCGAGACATCCCGGCGGTCGCCCTCGTGACCGACGAGTTCTGGGCCCAGGGCGACTTCATCGCCACCTCGTTCGGCATGCCTGGCATCCCGCGGGTACAACTCCCGCACCCCGTGGCGGGCACCGGGCCCGACAACCATCGCCTGGTCGCCGAGAAGGTCGCGGCGGAGGTCATCGACGCCCTCGAACGCACCCGATGAGCTCCCTCCTCGCCGCTGACGACGAAGCCATCGCCCTCGAACGGCTTCACGAACTCGGCTGCACTGACGGCCTCCCCGTCGTCGTCCCCACGCCTGACCGGGTCGAGCGCATGGTGCTCGCCGTCGGTCGCCCGGCCGAGACCGCACTCGGCGAGATGGGGCCGCTCCAGGGGGTGTGCACGGTCGAGAAGCTCGCAGCGGCGGCCGTGATGGCCGGGTGCCTGCCCGACCACATGCCGATCGTCGTGGCGTCGGCCCTGGCGATGATGGACCCGTCGTTTGATCTGGCTGAGATGCAGGGCACGACCCACGCCACCGCGCCGCTGATCATCGTCAACGGGCCGGCCCGCGCGATGTGTGGCGTCGCCTCGGGATACGGCGCCCTCGGCCCCGGCCATCGTGCCAATGCGTCGATCGGGCGGGCGATTCGATTGGCGATGATCAACATCGGCGGGGCCCGACCCGGCACCTCCGACATGGCCCTGCTCGGCCACGGCGGCAAGTTCGGCCAGTGCCTTGGCGAGGACGAAGAACACAGCCCGTTCGCACCGCTCCACACGAGTTGGGGCTTCGCTGCCGAAGACTCGGCCGTCACGGTCATCGGCACTGAGCCTCCGCAGTCGGTGGCCCACGTTGCCGGAAGCGACGTCGAGCGATCGAGCGAAGGTCTCATCGAACTCCTGGCGGCATCGGTCGCCGGCATCGGCTCGAACAACGCCTGGTTGGGCGGCGGGCAGGCCGTGATCGTCCTGACGCCGGACCACATTGGTGAACTGGCCGCGGCCGGCCACGATCGGTCATCGACTGCCGGGGCGATCGTCGAGCGGGCCACGACCCGCGACGGTCGGCCTGCGTTCGAGTCGGCCGACGATGTCCTGCTCGTCGCCGCCGGTGGATCCGGGCTCTACAGCTATGTCTTCCCGACTTGGTGTGCGGGGGCGAACCGCAACCGGGCGGTCACCCGTCCGATCGAGATCGGGCAGGCCTGCGCCATCCCCGGCCGCTGATATCTCGTCAACCAGCTCCGGCCATGGAGGTGTCGAAGGTCGCCTGCACAATCTCCCCGAAGCGATCAGGGTCATCGATTGCGGCCGGGTCGACCATGATCCCGATGTCGAGGCTGTCCTCTCGTGACGTCGCGGTCGCGTTGCATGCCGCTCCGGCGGCAGCGATCACTGCATCGACCTACCAGCCGACGGCTGCACGAGGTGCGAGCTTCGCCGACCGGCCCACGATCGCCGACTCACCGACGAGTTCGAAGACCTTGAAGGCGAGGTCGGACAGGGTTCCGTCGATCGGTGTGCCGAACCCGGCTGCTGAGAGGTGGCGCTGAAAGATCTTGGGAGAGGCGACCGAAACGAGAGTGCGGTCGAGATCGAAGAACGCAGCGGCGGGGGTGAACATCCAAGCTCATTTTGACAGTTCCGCACGATTCACGAGAGAGCGGGCACGTGGGGTACAAATGACTGTCGGTTCGGCACGTTTCTGAAGGGGTTTCGAGGTATGTACATCGGGTACGACGAGAAACAGGAGGCGCTCCGGAAGGAGCTGCGCGACTACTACAACGAACTGCTCACGCCTGAGGTCAGGGATGCGCTTGCGGCCGAAGAGGGCACCGGTCCGGTGCACCGAGAGATCGTCGGCAAGATGGGGCGCGACGGTTGGCTGACGGTCGGGTGGCCCGAGGAGTACGGTGGTCGCGGTTACTCCGCTGTCGAGCAGTTCGTGATGTTCGATGAGTCCGTGGCCATCGGCGCACCGATTCCGATGCTCACGGTCAACACCGTCGGCCCGACCCTGATGCAGTACGGCACGCAAGAACAGAGGGACTTTTTCCTGCCCAAGATCTCCCGCGGGGAGATCACCTTCTGTGTCGGCTACTCCGAACCCGATGCCGGTACTGACCTCGCCTCGCTGCAGTGCCGAGCCGTTCGCGACGGTGACGAGTTCGTAATCAACGGCCAAAAGACCTGGACCTCGCTCGCCAGGGGTGCTGACTACATCTGGCTCGCGGCACGGACGAACCCCGACGTGAAGAAGCACAAGGGCATCTCGCTCTTCTGCATCCCGATGGACACTCCCGGGTTGTCGATCGAACCGCTCCACCTCCTCAGCAGTCACAACATCAACCACACCTTCTTCGATGACGTCCGTGTGCCGGCCTCAACCCTGATCGGTGAGGAGAACGGCGGTTGGGGGCTTATCACTTCCCAGCTCAACCGTGAGCGTGTGACGATCTGTTCGTCGGGCATGGTCACCAAGGCACTCGAGGAGACGATCGAGTTCGCCAAGACCACCCAACTCGCCGAAGGCACGATGCTGATCGACAAGCCGTGGGTGCAGCGCAACCTGGCCGAGGTCACCGCCGAACTCGAGTTCCTCCGCTTGATGAACTGGAAGGTGGCCTGGGAGGTCGCCACCCACATCGACGGCAAGGAACTCGACGAACTCGATTTCGGGCACATGAAGGCGTTCATCGCCGATTCGTCGAGTGTGAAGGTGTTCGGCACCGAGTTCTTCCACCGGTCGTACCGCAAGCTGATGGAGATCTACGGTCCACAGGCGACGATCGCCAAGGGTTCGATCGGGCACCTCACACGTCTCGAGATGCAGTACCGATCGACCATCATCCTCACCTTCGGTGGTGGCACCAACGAGATGCAGCGGGACCTCATCTCGCAATTCGGACTCGGTTACCCGAAGGCGGATCGCTGATGGACTTCACGCTCGACGACGAACAGCAGGCGATCCACGACATTACGAAGCAGGTTCTCGGTGACCTGTCTACCCACAGCCGCCTGAAGGATCTTGCGGTTGCCGACGACCATGTCGACTGCGACGCCTGGGCCGCCCTCGCCGAAGCCGGTGTGGTCGGTGCCTCGATCCCCGAGGCCCAGAGCGGCGCAGGGCTCGGCTTCCTCGCCACGGCGATGGCGCTGGAGGTCGCCGGCTATTACGCCTCGCCGATCCCGCTTCTCTCCACGATCGTCATGGGTGCCATGCCGATCGCCGAGTTCGGAACCGAAGCCCAGCAGGCCGCCTGGCTGCCCCGCATAGCCGAAGGCTCACTTCTTTGCGCTGCGGCGCTTTACGAGCAGGGCACCACGCCTGGCAAGCCGCTCACTACTGCCCGTGCCGACGGCGACGAATTTGTACTTGACGGTGTGAAGCCGATGGTCGATCAGGGCCTCGAAGCCGGTCTCCTCGTCGTGCCCGCCCGTCTCGATAGCGGATTGGTCGGCGTGTTCCTCGTGCCCACTGACGCCGATGGTGTGACTCGCCAGCGAGTTGAGGTCACCACCGGACGCCCGCAGGCTCGTGTCGCCCTCTCTGGTGTGGCAGTCGGCGCCGAAGCGCTCCTCGGCGGTCCTGACGAAGACGCTGCAGCGATCATCCGGTGGATCGAACAGCGGGCCACCGTCGGCATGTGCATGCTCATGTCGGGCGCAGCTCGCGCCTCAATCGAACTCGCTGCCGACTACACGAAGCAGCGCCAGCAGTTCGATCGTCCGATCGCGACGTTCCAGACCGTGTCGAACCGGGCCGGTGACTCCTACATCGATGCCGAGGCGATCACGCTCACCGCCTGGCAGGCGGCGTGGCGTCTCGACGCTGGCCAGCCCGCCGACGATCAGATCTCAGTCGCTGCGTATTGGGCAGCGGTCGGCGGCTACCGAGTGGTGCACGCGGCTGTCCACGTCCACGGTGGGGTCGGCGTGGATCGCGACTATCCGCTGCACCGGCACTTCCTGCTCGCCCGCCAACTTGAGCTCACGTTGGGTAACGGTGAAGAGCATCTCGTCACCCTCGGCCGTTCCATCGCTGCCGCACCTGCCTAGCCCTCACCGAGTTGTGCGGTTTAGGCCGCAGCAATGCTTGGCCGCTCCTTCGCCGATATTGCGACCGCCTCGGATCTTGGCGCCGGCATCGACATCGACCCCAGCTGACGGCTACTCGATCACGCCCCGCTTGCGCAGGTCGGCGAGCGTTTCGGCGGCGAGACCGAGTTCGAGGCCGAGAATGTCGTAGTTGTGTTCGCCGAGCCAGGGCACCCGCGTCTCGGGGCCTTCGGCCATGCGGCTGAGCTTCACGGGATTGCCGGGGATCAGTACCGGCTCACCACCGCCGGGTGGGTCCATGGCGACAAGCATGTTACGGGCTGCCACATGCTCGTCCGCCACGATGTCGGCTGGGGTGTAGCTCTCGCCGACGGCGAGACCCTCGGCCGCAAGGACGGCGACCGCCTCGCGGTTAGTCATCGATGCGGCCCAGCGTTCAACATCGGGACGGATCACCGTGGCGAAGTGGTCGCGCCAGCCTTCCCGCGTGGCAAGGCGTTCGTCGGTGAGCCATTGGCCGTTGCCGGTAACGTCGGCGAGCTTTTCGAACTGGTGCTCGCGCACACACTGCACGATGAAGTGCCCTTCACCGGCGGCAAAGGTCTCGATGATGCCGACGGCGCTCTCGGCCTCGCCGGCGATGCCCATCGAGTAAAAGTTCGTGACGAGGTCGGTCATCGCAACGGCCGCATCGAGCATGGCGATGTCGACGTATTGGCCTTCGCCGGTGGCGTCGCGGTAGCGAAGGGCGGCGAGTACCCCGATCACGCCGAATAGGGCAGAACTGATGTCGCCGAGGGCCCCCACCGGATTGACGATCGGTGGTCGCTCTGGCAGCCGCTTGTATTCGTAGATGCCCGACATGCCCTCGACTACCGCCGCATAGGCAGCTCGGTGGATGTGCGGCGACGCAGGATCGTTCCCGAAGCCGGAGACCGAGAGGTAGATCGCAGCGGGATTGACCGCCTTGACGGCTTCGTACCCGACCCCGAGGCGGGCGGCGGTGCCGGCTTTGAAGTTCTCGCACACGATGTCGGCGGTTTTCGCCAGTTCGAGGCACAAACGCACACCTTCGGGGTCTTTCAGGTTCAGAGTCACCGAGCGCTTGTTGAGGTTGTTGCGCAGGAAGGTGGCACCCACCCGACGCCCGTCCGGGTCGTCGATCGCCGGCATCGAGCCGCGACCCGAGTCGCCGGTGCCGGGTGACTCGACCTTCACCACATCGGCACCCAAGCGGGCGAGGACCTGGGTTCCGAAGGGGAGGGCGGCCATCTGTTCGATAGCCAGTACCCGGATTCCGGCGAGCGGTTTGGGCTGGTCGGCGGCCGCCTCGTTGGCGATGTCGCCGATGCGCATGTGCGGGTTGTCGGCCATGACTCGCAGTCTGGCCTAGGCGGCCCGGTGACGCACAAACCTCGTGTTCGCCCCTGCTGGGTCATGCTCGCCCAGGGTGGGAGCGATTGCTACTCTGCGCGCCGTGGAGATTGGAGGGGACCGGTACCGGACGGTGGGAGGGGTTCACCGCATCCCGATCGACGGTGTACCCGGCATGTTGGTGCTCGCCGGGCTGGAGGTGGTCGGCCCCGACGCCGCCGCCCTGCTCGGTCGTGTGGGCGCCGAGACGATGGTCTGTCTTCAGACCGATGCTGAGATCGACCGGCGCTATCCGCCGTATCTGGAGTGGCTGGCCGATCCGGAGCCCCATGAGGCGCTCCGCCTCCCGATCGAGGATCACCTCGTGGCACCCGACGGCCCCATGGCCTTACTCATCGAGGTGGTCGTCGACCGCGTGAACCGCGGCAGTGGTGTCGTCGTGCACTGCGGGGCTGGTTGGGGGCGCGCTGGACTCGTCGGGGCGCTCGTGCTCATCGCCTACGGCGCCACGGTGACCGAGGCGCTCGACCGGGTGCGCGCCGCCCGCCCGGCTGCCGGGCCGCAGTCCGATGAGCAGGATCAGCAGCTGGTTCGTCTCGCTCCGGTTGTCAACGGGCAGACAACCCGACGCTGAGCCTCAGGAGCCGTAGCGGAGCACGTCGGGTCCAATGAAGGCCTCGAATGCCGCAAGGACCTCGCCGTCGTTTGCATGGCGGCCGGTCTCGTGCTTGCTGTAGATCACGGTGCCGTCGACGACGACGTCGAAGACGCCGCCTCCGCCGGTGACGAGGGTGAGATCAGCGATGACGTTTTGGTATTTCGTCAACAGATCCGAGACCGCGCTCACGGCGCGGGCTGAATAATCTCAAGGGACGCAGTAGGTGATCTCGACCGTGTGACTCATGACGACGAACCTAGTGCAGTGACGGGTCAGTCGGGCCACGCTGCGATGGGCACAAACGTCGCGTCGAGGGCGACAGCGAAGGCGTCGGGGGCAACGACGACTTCGAGCCCGCGACGGCCACCGCTGCAGAACACCTCATCCAGCGCCGTCGCCCATTCATCGACGAACGTTTCCAGGTCCTGCTTTTGTCCGAAGGGGCTGATCCCGCCGACGACGTACCCCGAACGCCGCTCGGCTTCGGTCGGATCGGTCATCCTCGCCTTCTTCGCACCGGCGGCCGCTGCGATCGCCTTGAGGTCGAGCGTGCACGAGACCGGCACGACACCGATTGCGTTTCGTCCGTCATCAAGCGTGACCATCAGTGTCTTGAAGGTCCCGTCGGGATCGGTGCCGAGGGCCTCGACGGCCTCGAGGCCGAACGAGCCATGATTGGGATCGTGGTCGTAGTGGACGACGCGGTGTTCGATATCGAGTCGTCGAAGCATGTCGATCGCGGGAGTCACACGGCTATGGTGCCCCACATGGCTCAGATCACGCTCGGGGGCAACCCCATCAACACCAACGGTGACCTTCCTGCAGCAGGCGTCACCGCACCCGACTTCACCCTCACCAAGGCCGACTGGACCCCGGTGAGCGCCGCTGACCTTGCCGGTCAGCGAGTCGTCATGAACATCTTTCCCTCGCTCGACACAGGGCCTTGTCAGGTCACCATTCGCACATTCAACGAGCGCGCCGCCGACCTTGAGAACACCGCCGTGCTGTGCGTCTCGGCCGACCTGCCGCCCGCAGCTGCTCGTTTCTGCGGCGCCGAGGGCATCGAGAACGTGATCACGGGCTCGACCTTCAAGAACCCCGAAGTTCTCGAGACGCTCGGCGTGAAGATGATCGACGGCAAGCTCCAGGGCCTCGCTGCTCGTTCCGTGGTAGTGCTCGACACCGACGGCACGGTGCTGCACAGCGAACTCGTCCCGGAGATCACCTCCGAACCCGACTACGACGCGGCGATCGCCGCCCTCGGCTGATCCGCGATCACAACCGGATCATTGTCGTGCCCGGGCCTCAGGCCTGGGCAAGCCACGCTTCGGCCCCGTCGAGCAGGTAGTCGATGCCTTCCTGGGCATCGCCGTCGGCCGTGCCTTCCTGGTCGCCCATCGCGCCGGCTGCGTAGCGCACTCGCACCCCTTCGCTGATGGCAGCGAGACGCCAATGCTGGAACGCGACGTACCACGGCAGATTCGAGAGGTCGCGGTCGCTGCGCTCGGTGTAGCGAGCGATCATGTCCTCGGCGGAGCCGAAGCCGGGAGCCCGGGTGGGCACGTCGCCTAAACGGCCGCTGGCGTCGGGATCATCGCCCCACCACATCACCATGCCCCCGAGGTCGGAGAGCACATCGCCCAAGGTGCAGAGTTCCCAGTCGAGCACTGCGACGATCGTGCCGTCGTGGCCGGTCATGCAGTTGTCGAGGCGATAGTCGCCGTGCACGATGCCGGCACCCTGTTGGTCGGGAATGCGACCCGAGAGACGGGTGTGCAGGTCGTGGAACAGGGGGAGATCGCGATCGGATCCCTCGTCGATCTGGCGCTTCCAGCGGCGGAGCTGGCGGGCGCAGTAGTCCTCCATCTTGCCGAGATCGCCGAGTCCGACGGAGGATGGGTCAAGGGCGTGAAGGTCGACGAGCGTGTCGACGAGTGACTCGGCGAGCCGGGCCCGGAGCTCCTTGGGATAGGCGTGGCCGTCCTGATGGTCGAACACGATCTGGCCGTCGACGAAACCCATCACGTAGAAGTCGGCCCCGTTGACGTCGGCGTCCTGGCACAGGCCGATGGCGGGCGGCACCGGCACACCGGTTCCCTTCAGCGCGGCGATGATCCGGTGTTCGCGGCACATGTCGTGCGCTGACGCGAGAACGTGGCCGGTCGGTGGCCGCCGCAGGACCCACGTGCCGCCGGCGGTATCGGTCACCCGGAAGGTCAGGTTCGATGCTCCGCCAGTGATCAGTTCGAAGTTGAGAGGTCCGGCGAGGCCGGGTATGCGATCCGCCATCCAGGCGGTGACGTTGGCAGCGTTGATGCCGGTGGGTTCGGAACTCACGAGTTCGTCTGCTCCGAGGTGATGGGGGAGAGAGCTTCGAGAAGATGCCAGTCGGGCTCGCCGCGAGTCTCCGGGTCGATAGGTTGGATACAGACGTGGCTGGCCCCGGCGTCGTAGTGGGCCTGGATGCGGTCGGCGATTGCGGCTTCGTCGCCCCAGGCCATGACGGCGTCGAGGAACCGTGGCGCGCGGTCGCTGATTTCGTCCTCGGTGAAACCGAGCCGCTTCCAATTGTTGCGGTAGTTCGGAAGGTCGGCGTACATGCCGAGCTGATCGTTGGTGGTGGCGTGGGCGACGTAGGCGTCAGTGGTGAGAACACACTTTTGTTCGACACACAGCCAGGCGTCAGGGCCCATGATCTCGCGGGCCATGGCCGTGTGTTCCGGTGTGGTCCAGTACGGGTGGGCGCCCTTGGTGCGTTCGGCGGCGAGTTCGAGCATCTTGGGTCCGAGGGCGGCGAGGACGACCGGCGCTTCCTCGGCGGGCGGCACTGCCATGTAGAGCGAGGTCTCCATGTGGTCGAGGTAGGTGCGCATCGTCGTGAGAGGCTTCGAGTAGTCGAGCTTGCGGAGACCGGTGACGAGTGGTGCGTGCGAGACGCCCATCCCGAGGACGAAGCGGCCTCCGGAGAGTTCGGCGAGCGATGCAGCTCCTTGCTTCATCATCCCGGGATGGCGCATGTGGATGTTGGCGATACCGGTAGCGACGACGAGATCGGTCGTCGATTCTAGAAGAAGGGCGGCGTTGACGAACGGGTCTCGGCCGACGGTGTCGGGGATCCAGAGCGCGGCGTAGCCGAGGGATTCGATGCGGGCGGCGAGCTCTCGCGAGCGGCCGTGATCGAGGAGATCAGTGAAGAACCAGACACCGGTGGTGCCGAGCTTTTGGTCGAGACTCATGGCGATCACATTCGCAGTTGGTGTGGATGCGCGCCAACCGTTCGGCGGCCAGTTGCCCGAATGGCCGTGGCCGGCGACGCCTGCGATCCTGTGGCCATGACGCGTCAGCTCGACATGGTGATTGTTGGGGCCGGGTTCGCCGGGCTGTACATGCTGCACGAGGCTCGAAGCCTGGGGCTCGAGACCGAGGTGATCGAGGCAGGCGACGGGGTCGGCGGCACCTGGTACTGGAACCGCTATCCGGGAGCTCGGTGCGACACGCCCAGCATGGAATACAGCTATGGCTGGCATGAGGCGTTACAGCAGGAGTGGGAGTGGTCGGAGAAGTATGCGACTCAGCCTGAGATTCTGGCGTACCTCGATCATGTCGCTGATCGTTTCGATCTTCGCCGCGACATCACGTTCGGTACGCGAGTCGAGGCGTGTTCGTTCGACGAGGCCACCGAACGTTGGACGGTGCGGTCGTCGGAAGGTGAGGAGCGGATCGCCCGCTTTGTCGTCATGGCGACCGGTTGTCTGTCATCAGCGAACCTGCCGACGATCACGGGCCGCGATGATTTCGACGGTCGGACATTCCACACGGGCCGATGGCCGCACGAGGGAGTTGACTTTACCGGTCGCCGCGTCGCGGTGATCGGCACGGGAAGTTCCGGTGTCCAGTCGATCCCATTGATCGCCGAGCAGGCTGATCAGGTCATCGTGTTCCAGCGCACGCCGTCGTACGCCGTGCCGGCTCACAACGAGCCGCTCGATCCGGAGCAGGTTGCGGCCATCAAGGCCGACTACGTCGACTGGCGCAAGACGGCGCGTGACACCAGCACCGGCTTCGGTGGTCATGTAGCGCGGCTGGACCGCAGCGCGACGGAGGTGTCGGAGGAAAAACGCCGGGACACCTACGACGCTCAGTGGGAGATCGGCGGCCTTTTCTTTCTCAGCTCGTTCAACGACCTGCTGCTGAACCCCGAATCAAACGCAACGGCAGCCTCATATGTCCGTGAGCGCATCGCCGAGATCGTCGACGATCCGGAGACGGCAGCGATGCTGAGCCCCGACACGACCATCGGCTGCAAGCGTCTGGTGGTCGATACCGACTACTTCCGCACCTTCAACCGGTCGAACGTCTCGTTGGTCGACGTGTCGGCGACCCCCATCGGGCAGATCACCGAGACGACGGTCGTCGTCGACGGGGTGCACCACCATGTCGACGACATCGTGTTCGCCACCGGTTTCGATGCGATGACCGGCTCGCTCGACCGGATCGACATCACGGGTCGAGGCGGTCGGACCCTGCGCGATGCGTGGTCGGCGGGCCCGACGAGCCTTCTCGGGCTTCAGGTGGCGGGTTTCCCGAACGTGTTCACCGTCACCGGTCCCGGCAGCCCGTCGGTGCTTACCAACATGGTCGTGTCGATCGAGCAGCACGTCGAGTACATCCGTGATGTGATCTCATCGCTCGACGCCGAGGGACTCTCGACGATCGAGGCGACCGAGGAGGCGCAGGCCGAGTGGGTTGCATGGGTGAACACTGTCGCTGAAATGACCCTCTTCCACGGGTGCAGCAGCTGGTACCTCGGCGCGAACGTGCCGGGAAAGCCGCGAGTCTTCATGCCGTTGCCGGGATTTGTCGACTACAAGACCCACTGCGATGCCGTGGCCGCGGAGGGCTACCCCGGCTTCGTGCGGGCCTGATCAGGTTCTCTCAGGTTGGTGAGTCAGCCGAAGGCGCCTCCGGTGCGCAGGGCGGCGATGTCGTCGGCGGATTTTCCGAGCACCTCGGCAATCACCTGGTCGGTGTTCTCGCCAACTTCGGGCGCCTTGGTGGGGCATGGCGGGAGCTCGCCGTTGACGTAAGCAGGGAGCGGTAGCTGCTCGCATCCGAGGATGTCGGCCGGGTAGAAGTTCATCCGAGCCTTGAAGTGCGGATCGTCACCGATGTTCTTGGTGGTGTTGACCGGAGCGATCGTGGTGACCCACTCCTCGGAGAAGGCCAGCCACTCCTGGCAGGTTTTCGTCTTGAAGACCGCCTGCAGCTCCCGCTGGAGTTCGACATTGCCCTTGGCGTGGTCGGCGTACTTGGCGCCCGGATAGGCCTCGAAGAGATCCATGCGGTCGATGCCCTGGCAGAAGTTCTTCCAGAAGGCCTGCTCGCTCGCCATGAACAACACATGTCCGTCGCTGGCCTCGTACATCTGGTAGCGCACGCCCTCCCACATGCCGGCCAGGCCGGCGGGGCGCCGCTCGTAATTGTCGGCCGGGTTGCCGGTGACCTCGTCCTCAGGTCGCAGGTAGGCCCGTTCGGTCTCGATGCGGTACCAGTCCATGTAAGCGGCGGCATCCGACTGGGCGAACTCCATCTCGCATCCGACACCGGTCTCGCGGGCCTTGATGATGCCGGCGAGGATGCCCATGGCGGCGACCATCGGGCCGACGTTGATGCCGACGTTCGGCATGTCCTTGGGGATGCGGGTGAAGCCGTGGTCGTCGGTGACGGGCTGCACGATGCCGGCCCAGGTGTCATAAGCGATGCCGTGGCTGGGCATGTCGCGGTAGGGGCCGGTAGAGCCGTACCCCGAAAGGGTGGCGAACACGATCGAGGGATTGATCTCCTTGAGCACGTCGTAGCCGAGCCCGAAGCCGGCAAGCGCGCCGGGCTTTTGGGCCTCGACGACCACGTCGGCGGTGGCGACGAGTTCCTTGTAGAGCGTCTTGCCCTCCTCGGTTTTGAGGTTGAGCGTGATGCTCTTCTTGCCGCGATGGGTGTGGAGGTGCAGCAGGGAGGTTCCCTCGATGATCGGCCACGTCATCTGCCGGATGTAGTCGCCGGCGGGGGACTCAACCTTGATGACGTCGGCCCCGAGGTCGGCGAAGAAGGTGGCGACATGGCCGGGCCCGAGCAAACTTGACTCAATTACTCGGATATTGCTGAGGAGCCCCTTGGCGCCGCTCGTAGGGTTGGTCACAACGTCCTCCGGCCATGTTCCTGACGGTCCGTCAGAAACTAGCCGGGGGAATTCCTGGCAGCACGTTTAGGTTCTCCTGACGCGTGTGGGAGCCTCTACCCGTCGGAAGGTCATCGCTCATGGAGATTCACGACTCGGTTCTTGACCTGATCGGCAACACGCCGTTGGTCAACCTGAAGCAGGTGGCCAAGGACAAGCCGTGCAAGGTCGTTGTCAAGGCCGAGATGAGCAACCCTGGCGGGTCGTCGAAGGATCGTCCGGCGGTCAGCATGATCGACCATGCCGAGCGTGAGGGCTTGCTCAAGCCCGGCGGCACGATCGTCGAACCGACATCGGGCAACACTGGTGTCGGCCTCGCGATCGTGGCAGCCCAGCGCGGGTACAAGTGTGTCTTCGTCATGACCGACAAGGTCGCCCCTGAGAAGGTCGACCTGCTGCGGGCCTACGGCGCCGAGGTCCTCGTCTGCCCCGTCGCCGTCGCTCCCGAAGATCCGCAGTCGTACTACTCCACCGCCGAGCGACTCGTGAACGAAATTCCCGGGGCGTACCGTCCGAATCAGTACTTCAATCCGACCAACCCGCTGGCCCATTACGAATCGACCGGTCCGGAGATCTGGCGACAGACCGACGGCACCGTCACCCACTTCGTCGCGGGTGGCGGTACCGGCGGCACCCTCTCGGGTGTCAGTCGCTATCTGAAGGAGCAGAATCCGGTGATCCAGGCGATTTGCGCCGATCCCGAGGGGTCGGTGTACTCCGGCGGTTCGGGCCGCCCATACCTGGTCGAAGGCGTCGGTGAGGACTTCTGGCCGACGACGTATCACCCAGACCTGATCGATCGGGTCATTCCAATCAGCGACGCCGACTCCTTCGCGATGGCTCGCCGAGTTAGCCAGGAGGAGGGCTTGTTGATCGGTGGTTCGTGCGGCACGGCGGTCGCCGCAGCGTTGCAGGTCGCCGACGAGTGCACCCCCGACGACCTCATCGTCGTGCTCACGCCCGACTCGGGCCGTGGCTACCTCTCCAAGGTCTTCAACGACGACTGGATGGGCGGCTTCGGCTTTTTACGAGCCGACGGCCCGGTCGTCTCCGACATCATCGATCGACGAAACACCGACGTTCCCGAACTGCTCTACGTGCAGCCCCACCAGAAGGTCAGCGAAGCGGTCGCGATCATGCGTGACAACGGCGTGTCACAGTTGCCGGTCGGCAAGGGCGAGATGCCGCTTGCCGCCGCCGAAATCGCCGGCTCGGTTTCCGAACTGCGCCTGATGGAACTCGCCTTCGAGACCGACGCCGTCCTCGACAAGACCGTCGAGGACGTCATGGCGGCACCGTTGCCCACCATCGGTGCCGGCCAACCCGTCGCCCTTGCGGTCGAGATGCTCGAGTCGTGCTCCGCAATGCTCGTGCTCGACGGCGGCCGCCCCCGTGCGGTCGTCTCCTCGACCGACGTCCTCAACTTCCTCTCCGACGCCCAGGGAGCCTGAACCATGGCCGATGACCTTTTCGCCGATGCCGAGATGTTTGGCTTCGAGACCCGTGCGATCCGGGCCGGTCAGCGTCACGACCCCACCAGCGGCGCGGTCGTGACACCGATCTCTCTCGCCACGACCTTCGTGCAAGAAGAGCCAGGGGTCCACCGGGGCTATGAGTACTCCCGAACCAACAACCCGACCCGCCAGGCGCTCCAGGAATGCCTTGCGTCGTTAGAGGGTGCCGCCCACGGCCTGGCCTTCGCCTCGGGCATGTCGGCCGAGGACACGCTGCTGCGCACGCTGTTGCCGGGAGACCACATCGTGCTCGGCAACGATGCCTACGGCGGCACGTTCCGCCTCATCTCGGCCGTGCTCGCCCCGATGGGCTTCGCGTGGACCGCCACGGATCTCACCGACCCCGATGCACTGCGGGCCGCCATGCGGCCCGAGACCAAGATTGTGTGGGCCGAGACGCCGACCAACCCACTGTTGACCGTCGTCGACATAGCGGCGATCGCTGAGATCGTGCACGAGGGCGACGCCCGTCTCGTCGTCGACAACACGTTCGCCACCCCGTATCTGCAGCAGTCGCTGAGCCACGGCGCCGACGTCGTCGTGCACTCGACCACTAAGTACTGCGGCGGTCACTCCGATGTGGTCGGCGGTTTCCTCGCCACCAACGACACCGAGCTGTCCGATCGGCTGGCCTATCTGCAGAACGCTATCGGCGCCGTAGGATCACCCTTCGACAACTACCTCACGCTGCGGGGCCTCAAGACGCTCGCTGTGCGGATGGACCGCCACTGCGAGAACGCCCGCGCCGCCGTCGAGCTCCTGCAGGGCCACGACAAGGTCACCCATGTACTCTACCCGGGCCTGTCCGACCATCCTGGGCACGACGCCGCCGTCCGGCAGATGAAGGACTTCGGTGGCATGGTGTCGTTCCGAGTTGCCGGCGGCGCCGATGCCGCATTGCGGCTCACCACCACGACGCAGGTGTTCTCGCTCGCCGAATCGCTCGGTGCAGTCGAGTCCCTGATCGAGCACCCCGGCGTGATGACTCACGCGTCCGCCGCCGGTTCCGAACTCGAGGTGCCAGCCGATCTGGTCCGGCTCAGCGTCGGGATCGAGTCGACCCAGGACATTCTTGACGATCTCGGCCAGGCACTCGATCGGCTCTGAGTCCTGACCGACTGGCCCAGGCGGAGTTACCGGAGCTTCACCGGTGTGGTGACTTCGGCGTAGAAGTCGTTCCCCTTGTCGTCTACCACGATGAACGCTGGGAAGTCCTCAACCTCGATCTTGCAGACCGCCTCCATGCCGAGTTCGGGGAACTCGAGCACCTCAACGCTGCGGATGGAGTCCTTGGCGAGTCGCGCGGCCGGGCCACCGATCGAACCGAGGTAGAAGCCACCATGGGTCGCGCAGGCGTCGGTGACCTGCGATGACCGGTTGCCCTTGGCGAGCATCACCAACGACCCTCCGGCGGCCTGAAATTGCTCGACATAGGAGTCCATGCGGCCTGCGGTAGTGGGCCCGAACGAACCAGAGGCGTACCCCTCTGGCGTCTTCGCCGGGCCGGCGTAGTAGATCGCATGGTCTCGCAGGTACTGCGGCATCGGCTCACCGGCATCGAGCATGTCCTTGATGCGAGCGTGGGCGATATCGCGCCCGACCACGAGCGTGCCGGTGAGCGAGAGGCGGGTTTTGACCGGGTACTGGCTCAGCTGGTTGCGAATAGCATCCATCGGCTGGTTGAGATCGACGTGGATGACTTCGTCGCTGAGCTGATCCTCGGCCTCGTCGGGCAGGAACCGGGCCGGATCGGTCTCGAGCTGCTCGAGGAACACACCTTCGGCGGTGATCTTGGCCCTTGCCTGCCGGTCGGCCGAACAACTCACGGCGAGTGCCACGGGGTTGGAAGCACCGTGGCGAGGGAGTCGGATCACTCGAATGTCGTGGCAGAAGTACTTGCCGCCGAATTGGGCACCGATACCGAATGCTCGGGTTTGCTCGAGGATCTTCTGCTCCCATTCGAGGTCTCGGTAGCCGTGGCCGGTCGCCGCGTTGCCCGAGGTTGGCAGGTTGTCGAGATAGTGCGCTGAGGCGTACTTCGCGGTCTTCACGGCGTACTCCGCCGACGTGCCGCCGACGACGAGGGCGAGGTGGTACGGCGGGCAGGCCGAGGTGCCGATCGCTCGCAGCGACTCGTCGAGGAAGTCGACCATCGAGCTCTCGTTGAGCAACGCCTTGGTCTTTTGGAACAGGAACGACTTGTTGGCCGATCCGCCTCCCTTGGCCATGAAGAGAAACTCGTAGCTGTCGCCCGGCTTCGTGTAGAGCTCGATCTGGGCCGGCAGGTTGTTGCCGGTGTTCTTCTCCTCAAACATCGACAGTGGGGCGAGTTGCGAGTAGCGGAGGTTCGTCTCGGTGTAGGTGTCGAAGACGCCCCGGCTGATCGCCTCGGCATCGTTGGCGAAGGTCACCACCCGCTCGCCTTTCTTGCCCATCACGATCGCCGTGCCGGTGTCCTGACACATCGGGAGGACCCCGGCGGCGGCGATGTTTGCGTTGCGGAGGAGTTCCGTGGCCACAAACGTGTCGTTCGGCGAGGCTTCCGGATCGTCGAGGATCGATGCCAGCTGCTCGAGGTGCTCGGTGCGCAGATAGTGGGCGATGTCGTACATCGCGGCTCGAGTGAGTTCCCGAATTGCGGACGGCTCGACTTTCACGAAGGTCTGGCCCTCGGCCTCGAAGGTCGAGACCCCATCGGACGTGATAAGGCGGTACTCGGTGGTGTCGGGGCCGGTGGGCAACAGGTCGGAGTAGGCGAACTCGCTCATAGGGCCACGGTACCCGCCGGCACGATCCACCACATGAGTCGCGACTCCCTGTGTCCGACTTCCGGCGGACATCGTCTGATTCGACACCACTATCGATCATTGCGGTTCGCAGTAGCGTCCGTGCCCATGAGTCGCGACCCGGTGCAGGTCATCGATCGTCTCGCCCATGCGTTTGACCCGAGTGGATGGACGAAGCGCAACCTCGTGCTTGCGTCGGTGGTGTTTCCGAGTGTGCTCGCCGTGACCGTGCTTCAGCGGGCGCTCGTGGCGGAAAGCACCGCGGCGTGGGCGATTACGGCCGTCCACGGCCTAATCTGTGTCGTCCTGGTGCCCCTGCTGCTTCGCTCCACCTGGCGAAGCTGGCGAGCGTCAAACCCTGAACAGTCGTGACGCTGCCGGAGCAGCGCGACGCGCGATTCAGGCGGAGATCGGGGTTCCGGAGTAGGTGCCTGGATCGCCATCGGCCGGCATCGGCGGGCGGCTCCAATGGGTGAACTCAGCGATCGATTCGATGACCGCGCGCCATTCGTCGGCGTTCCAGCCCTCGGCCTTGGCGATGACCTCACCGTCCTGACGGACGAGGAGAAATGCGGGGACCTCGACGACACCGAGGTTCTTCGCCATGGTGCGGTCGGGGTCGGCGAAGGTGAGGAACTCGTCGGCGTAGGGGCCGAGGTAGGTCTTTGCTTCGTCGGCGGGGCAGGTAACGATCCAGCACGGGCGGCAACCGGCGCCCTTGAAGTGCGTCAGCGCGCGTCGGGCCGTATTGAGGATCCACGAGCTCTCGTTGGTGTAGGGATCGAGCACGACGGGGACCAGCGGGAAGGTCGTCATGAAGCAGCTGAGAGTGCGTGCTTCGCCTTCGACCGGGGTCAGTTCGAGGTCCAGATCTGCTGCCACGAGCGGGAACGCTAGCGCGCCCGATCCCTGGTGACTCGCATCGGGTCGACCGTGACTACGATTCGCAGAGGTGCATCCGATCGAGCGTTTGCGGTACATGGCGAGGACCGGCGACGTCGGCACGAGTTCGCTCGTCCAGGAGGCGGCGATGGCGCTCGGGGCAGTCAGTCACGATCCCGCCGAGTTGGTGCTCGCGTGCCGCCAATTGATCGAACATCGGCCCTCGTCGGGTCCGCTCGTGTGGCTTGCTGCCCGGATGCTCACCGGCGCGGATCCACGGAACGAGGCGTGGGACGCAGCCGAGATGATCCAACGCGACAAGACCGTTCGTGAGCTCGAACATGCTCTGCCTGGCGACACAGGCATCGTCGTGATCGGTTCGCCAGAGTTGGTGAGTCAGGCGCTCAACGCTCGTGGCGATGTCGAGGTTTTCGTCGCCGACACCACCGGCGATGGCTACGGGCTCGTTCATCGACTCGACCTCGACGATCGGCTTGCTGTCGACGTGCCGCTCGCCGGGCTCGGCTCCGCCGTCAGCGATGCCGATCTTGTGCTGCTCGAAACCGATGCCCTTGGCCCCGACTCGGCGATCTGTTCGGTCGGTTCACTCACCGCCGCTGCGGTGGCGGCACAGCTCGGCACCGAGGTCTGGCTGGTCGCCGGGGTGGGTCGTTGCCTACCGGCGGCGATGTGGGAACCGCTGCGTGCGATGGTCGTCTCCGACGAGCCCTGGGAGGACCGTCATGAGGTCGTGTCGCTCGATCTCGTCGCTCGGGTCGTCGGGCCAGGTGGACCCGGGCCAGTTGCCGAGGCGAGGCTCCGTATCGACTGTCCCGTCGCTCCGGAGCTGTTCCGATGATGCCGCGAATCGCTGGCGTGCTCAGTGCCGTCCTCCTGTTCTTCGCAGGCATGGCAATCTTCATCGCCACTCGGTCCGATCCCGAGGCCGGCACTGATGTCGAGGCCGCCCCCGAGATCACGACGACGACGTCGACCACTACGACGACCACGACGACGACCACGACGCTGCCTCCTCCTCGAACGGCCCGCCTCGCCTTCACCGGCGACCTCTTGCCACACGGGTCGGTCCAGCGGGCCGGTACTGCGTTCGTCGACGAGGGATGGGATTTTGCGCCGCTCTACGAGGAGGTCCAGCCGATCATCGAGGGCGCCGACCTCGCGATCTGTCATCTCGAGACTCCTATCTCCATCGACGACACCAATCTGAGCGGCTATCCGAGGTTCAGCGCGCCGAGGGCATTCGCCCAGGCCGCACTCGACGTCGGATACGACGGTTGTTCCCTCGCCTCGAATCACAGCTACGACCGTGGTGTGCAGGGTGCGCTCGACACGATCACCGTGCTTCAAGAGATTGGCCTTCCCTACGCTGGTCAGGCGGCCAGCGTCGAGGAGGATCTCGCGCCGGTTCTCTACAACGTCAACGGCATCACGATCGCCCACATCTCGGCCACCTACTCGCTCAACGGCTTCGTGATGCCGTCGGACCGGCAGTACCTCGTCGACCTGATCGAGCCGGACGCGATCCTGCACGAGGCCCGGATCGCGAAGGAGTCGGGCGCGGAGTTCGTGGTCGTGTCGATGCACTGGGGTGCGGAATATCGCCACGAGCCGATCTCGTCGCAGAACGCCTGGCTCGAGGCGACCCTGCCCAGCGAGTACATCGATTTGATCATCGGCCATCACGCCCATGTCGTGCAGCCCGTCGACAAGGTCGGCAACGAATGGGTGGTGTTCGGGCTCGGGAACTTCCTGTCGAACCAGTCGGCCAACTGCTGTGTCGCGGCCAGCCAGGACGGCATGATCGCCACCGTCGAGCTCTTGGAGAACGACGCCGGCCAGATCGAGGCCGTCGGCGTGCACTACATCCCGACCTGGGTCGACCGAGGGGACGGGTACATCATCCGGGTAGCCGATCCCGCCCGCACTGATCTCCCGGAGTCGACCCTCGATCAGATGGGTATCACGTTCGATCGCACGTTCGACGTCGTCAGTAGCCGTCTCGGCGAGGACGACGGACTCACGATCGGTCTGGGGCTCGTGCCGGGTGAGCCGTCGGTCATGGCGTCCGTTGCGCCAGCAGGCGACGGATGATCACCTTGAGGGCCAGCGTTTCGTCGGCGCCCTCGAAGATCGAGAGCACCCGGGCGTCGACGAAGTAGCGGCTCACGGGGTATTCCTCGGCGTAGCCCATGCCGCCGTGGATCTGCATCGCTTCGCGTGTGACCCACTCGGCGGCCCGGCAGACGTAGGCCTTGGTCATCGAGGCCTCGAGCATGCCGTCGCCCTTCGCCATGAGTTCCGCGACATGAAGGCTGAGTTGACGGGCGCCCTGGATGATCACGGCCATCCGACCCAGCTTCGCCTGGGTGAGCTGATACTCCGAGATGGGCTGCTCGAACACCACCCGCGACTCCGCGTAGGCCCGGGCCTCCTCGTACGCGGCCTGCATGACCCCCACGGCGCGGGCAGCGGTTTGGAGTCGGCCGTTCTCGAAGCCCTGCATCTGGTAGTAGAAACCGCGGCCCCGGCCGGCCTCCTCGCCGATGAGGTTCTCGGCGGGCACGAACCAGTTCTCGAGGGCGACCTCGTAGCTGTGCATGCCGCGGTAGCCAAGCGTGTCGATCGCTCGGCCGGACATCTTGCCGCCACCGTCCTGAACGTGCTTGAAGCCGTGGCCATCGCCCCTCGGCTTCTCAACGATGAAGACCGACAGGCCCTTGTGGTCGTTGGTGCCCGGCTCGGTGCGGGCGAGCACCATTAACACGTCGGCCCGGCCGGCGAAGGTGCACCATGTCTTGACGCCGTTGATGACCCACCCGCCATCGGTTGGGGTGGCGGCCACCCGAATGCCGGCGACGTCGGATCCGAAGTCCGGCTCGGTGACTGCGACGGCGGCCATTACCTCGCCCGAGGCAAGCCGAGGCAGCCAGTGTCGCTTCTGGTCCTCGCTGCCGCCTGCGATCAGGGCCCGGGTGAGGATCTCGGGGCGTGTGATCAGTGAACCGCCGATGCCGAGTGAGCCGCGGGAGAGTTCCTCGGTGGCAACGACCATGCCGAGGTAGTCGTTGATGCCCCCATCGGCGAAGCCTCCGTACTCGACCGGCGCGGAGAGACCGAAGATCCCAAGTTCGGCGAGTCCCTCGATGAGGTCCTCGGGCACGTCGGCGTTGGCCCGGTGCACGTGTTCGGCTCTGGGGGCGATCTGCTCGTCGGCGAACCGGCGGAAGGTGTTGGAGGCGAGCTGCATGTCCTCGTCGAGGTGCGATGGTGCCCCGCCGGCAAGGGAGACGAGCAACTCCGGCGCTCGGCCGGCCGCCATGAAATCGTGGATGCCGTCGAGCGCGCTGCGATCGACACCCCAGTCGGCCTCCCTGCCGAGGAGGCGGGTGGCCAGGTCGTGGGCGACGTCGGCAACGAAGGCGACCGTGAGACGCTCCTCGGCCTCGCCGTGAGCGCCGTACCCCAGCAGGTTGCGAGCCGAGGCCACGGCCGCTGCGCCGTGCGCAATGTCGTAGGCGACGACTTGATGCTCGTCGATGTCGACCGTTGCAAGCCGGGCGAGAGCGGCATCGACAACGTCTTCCATGGCGGAGACCGCAGCGGTGGCGGTGGAAAGCGTCGGCGCGTTCATGACCGCCGACGTTAGGGCCTACCGATGGGTGGCGTCGTGTTGAGCCATGGCGCCGTCGCTGGTGCCCGCCTACGGTCGGCGGCGATGTCGATCGAACCGAACGACGATGCGCGACGCAAGGCAGTGCTCGCCTGGGGTGTTGCGTCGCTTCGGGACCTGCCGTGGCGTCGCACGAGAGATCCGTGGTCGATCCTGGTGTCGGAGACGATGCTCCAGCAGACGCAGGTCGCCCGGGTGGTCGATCGGTTACCGCAGTTCCTCGAACACTTTCCGTCCCCGGAGGCGTGCGCCGCCGCGCCGGCCGGCGATGTCGTCGGTGAGTGGGCCGGTCTCGGCTACAACCGGCGTCCGCTCAACCTTCATCGCGCCGCAACGGTGATGGTCGAGTCATACGGTGGCCGGGTGCCGGAACGTCTCGAAGATCTACTCGCCCTACCCGGCGTGGGTCCCTACACCGCTCGGGCGGTGCGGGCCTTCGCCCACGAGCTTCCGGCGGCGGTCGTCGACACCAACATCGGCCGGGTCCTGGCTCGCTGGGACGGCATCCGGCTCACACCGAACCGAGTGCAACAACGCGCTGATGCGCTCGCACCGGACGAACAGCCGTGGCAGTGGAACCAGTCGCTCATGGAGTTGGGCGCCCTGGTGTGCACGAAGCGTTCGCCGTCGTGTGGTGCATGTCCCGTGCACACCTGGTGTAGGTGGCGGGGCCAGGGCGACGACCCGGCTGTGGGTTCCGCTGCGGTATCGACACCGCAAGCCCGATTCGAGGGGAGTGATCGTCAACTCCGCGGCCGACTCGTCGACGCTTTGCGAGCCGGTCCTGTGGCGCGATCCGCCGTTGCCGGGCGCATTGCAGAGACTGACCAGCGCCGCGTCGAACGGATTGTCGCAGGGCTCGTGCGCGACGGTCTTGCCGTCGAGGACGACGAGACGCTCTGGCTGCCGTGAGTGTCAGCCCTGCGGGCCGGTGAGCTTTGCGATCAGGGCCTCGACCGTGGCGTCCGCGATCTCGCGCATCTCGTCGTCGGTGCGGTCCTGGATTGGGTGTGGCGTGAAGACCCGGGCGGTGGGGTGCCCCAGCGCAGTGGCCTGGGTCTCGGCGGCGTCGATGAAGCCCTCGGAGGCAACGAAGACCCCGGGGATACCGCGTCGTTCAAGGTCGCTGATGTCGTGCACACTGCACGTCGTACAGCTGCCTCAATCGGCGAGCGCTTCGATCACCGCATCGCACGATGTGGCGATCTCGTGGCGAAGATCGACCGGTGCGGGCTTGGTGAAGGTCGGCTTCATGTAGCGGGTGACCGACGCGCCGAGACCGGCGAGCTTTTCCTCGACTCGGTCGAGGAAGACGTCACCGCGCGGTTTGGAGATGTCGAGGAGTCCGATGGTGAGGCCGTCGAGCGATTCGGGGCGTGGCACGAGTCCGCGCTGCTCCGGGCGGGACTCGCTGGTCGGGTCGAGGACGGTGGTCATCGAGTGATCTCCTTCGTCGTGCAGACACTACCTTTCGGCGGCGGAACCCAACCACTGAAGGCCATCGAGAACAGGCCGGTCGCCCCGCCAGCGTGCACCACGTGGATGCCGCCCGGCCAGAACTTGCCGATCGTGTTGCCCGCAAACGCTTCGGGGAGGCCTTCGTCGATGCCGTCGGCGCCTCGGATCAGGTCGTCGGTGTCCAGCTGGAGGTTGGAGTCCAGTTCGGCGAGGAACCGGGCCCGATCCCAGCCGGCCTCGCGGTACCGGGACATGTGTTCGGGGCCGATCACGAGGAGGGTCTCCATCATCGCCATCTTCGGGGCAAGATTGGTCTTGAGAGAGTTGGCGAAGTGCTTCGTGAGCGACTCTGGCGTGCGGGAGAGCTGATCGACGAAGACCTGCGGGCCGCCGCCGCACCAGACGGTGACGGTTGACTGGTCCTCGTCGAAGCCTCGGCTTTCCGCAAGCGAGGTCCATGGCGAGCCGACTTCGTCCTCGGCGAACGCGAGACCGATCTTGTGAGGGCTGCCGTGCGCCGAGCGGTCGACACCCCCGGGCCTGCCTCCGCCGACGTTGCGCACGACGAGCTGCACGGCCCGCCCGATCGTTGCATTGGCGCGGTTGCCCTGGCCGAGCACGTTGCCGCCGGAGTTCATGCCGATCTCTCGGGTGATCGGCCCGTTGACGATGATGATGGGGCCGACATCCATCGTCGTGGCGAGCACGCCGTGCATGTTGAAGTCGTCGGTGCAGATCGCCTCAACAGCCGCGATCACGACCGGCAGGTAGTCCGGCTTGCAGCCGGCCATCACGGCATTGATTGCGATCTTCTCGATGGTCACGTCGGCGAGGTCCGGTGGCACGACGGCCACGACCTCGTCAGGGGCGCGGGTGGTGCCCTCGAGCATCCGAAGTACGCGGGCTTCGATTGGGGGAACGACGGGCAGGCCATCGGACCAGTCCCGGTCGTAGAGGGCCTCCCACTCGTCTTCGAGGGCAGCGATCTCGACCCGCCTGCTGCTCATCGTCGAGCCGGAGAAACGCACGGCGAGTTCGTCGGTGCGATTGGGATCGACGCTCAGTGAGCCGCAACCGGGCCGCCAGTCGGGCAGATCGACACCCAGGCCGTTGACCCCCGTGAAGGCCTCCCAGTCGTCGCGCTTCCAGCCTTCGAGGCGTTCGGTTGGTTCGCCGTCGACCACGCGCAGCAGGGTCGGCACCGTGTCGATGTCGTGGAACCACGAATAGGTGAGATCGTGGTCGTGTACGACCCAGTCCGCCACCTGCGGGAACGCAGCGTTGTCCTGGGTGATCGTGGTCATCGACGCACGGTCCGCGAGATCGGCCAGTACGGGCGCAACGAGCACACAGGTGGGACAGTCCTCCTTGACGATCGCAACGAGGCCGTCGGGCAGCGGCGGTTTGGCAGTGGTGATCTCAACCATCGTGTGCATCGTCGCACACCGAACCGGCCAGTGAGATATGCGTCACACGCCCTTCACCTCGGAGTGCACGCTCACTACCGTTCTCCTCCTGTGGGGGACGTAGCGCAGGCGATCAACATCGCATTCCACGGTGTCCGGGGTTCGACCCCGTGTTGTTGCCCGACGTTGCGGCGTTATGGCGGCAACACATCATGTGTTTCGATCGAGTCCGACGGCGCCGATCCGGTCGTCCTCGACTGCGGCACCGGGATTCGCATGTTCGGAGCATCGCTCGCCGACGAGGCGTGCGAGGTCGACGTGCTCGTCACCCACCTGCACTGGGACCATGTCCAAGGGCTGCCTTTCTTCGAGCCGCTGAAGTTTCCCGACACCCGTTTCAACGTCTACGGCCCGGGCGAGAACGGGGAGAGCTTCGGTGCGTCGTTCAGCCGGTTCATGACCCCACCCTTCTTCCCGGTCGAAACCGCTCACCTGTCGGCCACGATTACATTCGACGATGCACTCGATCGCGATTTCCGACTCGGCGACACTGATGTGATGGCGCGTCCGGTCCCGCACACCGGCACCACCGCCGGATTCCGGGTGACCCGCAATGGCGTGTCGGTGGCGTACATCCCCGACCATCAGGAGCCGATCGGCGACCCGACCCATGTGGCACCGTCGGTCCTGGAGTTGTGTCGCGGTGTCGACGTGCTCATCCACGATGCGCAGTTCACCGCCGACGAGTTCGCAGCCAAGGCCGACTGGGGCCATTCGACTCCGGAATACGCAGTCGAGGTTGCTCGGCAAGCCGGCGTGAAGATGCTGGTGCTGTTCCACCACGACCCCGCCCATGATGACGACATGGTCGACGAGATCGCTCAGCGCATGGCCGAACTCGCTGCTGACGACCCCTTCGAGGTGATCGCGGCGGCCGAAGGCCTGAAGCTCACCCTCGCTGCCCAGCGCTGATCATCCCACCGCTCCGAAGGGCCGGTCACGGCCCTCGCCGACACTGACCCGACGGCGAGCGGCACGGTGCACCGAGTTGTGGGCGCTACCGTACGCCGGGTCAAGACGAGGGCCGGGTGGCCTGCAGCGAGGTGTGTAATGACGATCGATCCCGCCGACTTCCGCAAGGTGCTCGGACACTTCCCGACCGGCGTGATGGTCGTGACCGGCGCGACCGACGAGGGGCCGGCGGGTATGGCGATCGGTTCGTTCGCCAGCGTGTCGCTCGAGCCGCCGCTCGTGATGTTCTGCCCAGGCTCGTCGTCGAGTACCTGGCAAGCCATCAAGGAGACGGGCGCCTTCTGCGCCAACATCCTCGGCGAGGACCAGAAGGACACCTGCGGCGTGTTCGCAATGCCCTTCGATGATCGCTTCGCCGGCATCGAGTGGACCACTGCCGTCACCGGTTCGCCGGTGCTTCCCGGTGTGGTCGGCTACATCGATTGCGAGATCCACGCCATCCACGACGGTGGCGATCACGACATCGTTGTCGGCCATGTGAAGAAGTTGGCGGTCACCGGCGAGCAGGGCCCGCTGCTGTTCTTCCAGGGCGGCTACGGAACGTACGAGGCGATGTGATGGCCGTCTACGCGCTCGGCGACCTCACCCCCGAGATCCACGAGACGGCGTACGTCCACCCGGACGCGACCGTCATCGGCAATGTCGTCCTCGGTGCGGGCTCGTCGGTGTGGCCTCAGGCCGTGATCCGCGGCGACGACGGCCCGATCGTCATCGGAGAGAACACGTCGATACAGGACGGTGCCGTCATCCACACCACGGCGTTCACGCCGACGAAGATCGGTAGCAATGTCACGGTCGGCCACCTCGCCCACCTCGAGGGATGCATCGTGCACGACTGGGCGCTCGTCGGTTCTGGTTCAATCGTGTTGCAAAACGCCGTCATTCACGAGCATGCGCTTGTCGGCGGTGCCGCGATGGTCCCAGGCGGGGTGGAGGTGCCGCGCTGTTCGATGGCACTCGGTGTCCCAGCCAAGATCCGCGAGGGTGTGCTCGACGAGTTCCACGCCCGACTGAACGTCGATGCTTACGTTGCTCGAGGCGAGCAATTCCGCACCGAAATGCGTCGCATCGACTGAGGCGTTCGAGCCGCCGAATTTGCCTGCTCCGACTGTCGAGAAGCCGGTCCGAGTTGTTACTATCGGCGTAGTGTTAATTGCCGAAGGTTCACTCGGCACCCCTCGCACAGTTCGCTGAAAGGCACCTCCATGGCGTCCACCGACACCGGCATCGACCTCGGCAAGTACCAACTCGGCTGGGCCGACGAAGAGGACTATGTCTTCAAGCCGAAGAAAGGCCTGAACGAAGACATCCTGCGGGAGATGTCGTGGCTGAAAGGTGAGCCCGACTGGATGCTCGACTTCCGCCTCAAGAGCCACCAGCGCTTCGGACGTCGCCCAATGCCTAACTGGGGCGGCGACATGACGGACATCGATTTCGACAACATCTTCTACTACATCAAGCCCACAGACTCGCTCAGCGACGACTGGGACGAGGTGCCGGAGTCGATCAAAAACACCTACGAGAAGCTGGGGATCCCCGAGGCGGAGCGCAAGTATCTTGCCGGCGTCACCGCCCAGTACGAGTCCGAGGTCGTCTACCACCGCAACCGCGAGGACCTCGAGGCCCAGGGCGTGCTGTTCTGCGACATGGACACGGCGCTCAAGGAGTACCCGCAGCTGGTGAAGGACTACTTCGGCAAGATCATCCCGCCGAACGACAACAAGTTCTCCGCCCTCAACTCCGCCGCCTGGTCCGGTGGTTCGTTCATCTATGTCCCACCGGGCGTCGAAGTTGACATGCCGCTGCAGGCCTACTTCCGCATCAACGCCGAAAACATGGGCCAGTTCGAGCGCACACTGATCATCGCCGACGAGGGCTCGAAGGTGCACTACATCGAGGGCTGCTCGGCCCCGACCTACACCTCTGATTCGCTGCACTCCGCTGTCGTGGAAATAGTCGTGAAGCCGTCAGCGCGCGTCACCTACACCACCATCCAGAACTGGTCCGACAATGTCTTCAACCTGGTCACCAAGCGGGCCTACGTCGAAGCTGAGGGCCATATGGAGTGGATCGACGGCAACATCGGCTCGAAGCTCACGATGAAGTACCCGGCGGTCGTACTCGCCGGCCCGAAGGCCTCGGGCGAGGTGCTTTCGGTCGCCTACGCCGGCCCCAACCAGCACCAGGACACCGGCGCGAAGATGATCCACGCCGCCCCGGAGACCACCTCCAAGATCGTCTCCAAGTCGATCTCCAAGGACGGTGGCCGCACCAGCTATCGCGGCCTCGTGCGGGTCGAAGACGACGCCTACGGCTGCAAGTCCCACGTCCAGTGCGATGCGCTCATCCTCGACGACGAGTCGATCTCCGACACCTACCCCTACATGGAGGTCGGCTCCGGCGACGCAGTCATCGGTCACGAAGCCACCGTCTCTCGGGTCGCCGACGAGCAGCTCTTCTACCTGCAGTCGCGCGGACTCACTGAGGAGCAGGCGATGGGCATGATCGTCAACGGCTTCATCGAGCCGGTCACCCGCACCCTCCCGATGGAGTACGCGGTCGAGTGGTCGCGCCTGATCGAGCTTCAGATGGAGGGCTCCGTCGGCTAGCGGCTGGCGGGGGAGTTGCCTGCTCGGGTTGGGTCATGACCATTCCCGGCGAATGGACCGTTCACGGTGAGCGGACTATCTGCGACTCCGAGTGTATGTCGTTGCGCCTCGTCGACGTCGAGACGCCGTCGGGAAAGCGCTTCGACCACCATGTGGCCCGCATTCCCGCCGAGGTTGCGGCAACGCTTGTCGTGGATCGGCGCGTCCTGATGAGCCGGCGCTACCGGTTTGTATCCGACACCTGGTGCTGGGAGCTCCCGGCGGGCCGGATCGACCCGGGTGAAGACCGTCGCGCAGGCTGCCGCACGTGAATGTCTCGAGGAGATCGGCTGGCAGCCCGGACCCACCACACCATTTCTGCCGCGGCACCCTGCGAACGGTCCCGTCGATCTGACCTTCCACGTCGAGCGGGCGACGGAGGCCCACCATGTTGGTGACCCGACCGAACTCGACGAAGCAGCAGCGATCGACTGGGTCCCGCTCGACGACATTCCGGGTCTCATCCGCAGTGGCCACGTCAACGACGGCTTCACGCTCACCCCACTGCTCGCCGAACTCGCCGGGCTCTGATGCCCGCAGTGGCACAGGATCCGCCACAATGGACCCATGCCGATGCGCCAGGACTGCAAGTACTTCGAATCCCGGAGCTACCCCAACGGGGACACTGTCCGGAAGTGCGATCTCGACTTGGCGCCCGAAGCCCCATGGCGGTGCCCGGACGACTGCGCGAAGTACACCAGGCGCCTCGCCGATGTGAATTGGAGCTACGGCAGACTGGTCACGCCGGAGACGCCGGCGGAGCCCGAGAGCCTGGGGGAGGACGACTCGATCGCCGCCCTGCTCGACGCGGCCGAGGACATCATCAACGATGCTGTACCCGGCACGCTCGCCGACCTCGAGGAGGAGCGGGCCAAGCGCAACAAGAAGGGGCTCGGTCGCCTGCGTCGCGCCAAGGGTGACGGGGCGCCCAAAGCCTCGCCGCCTCCGGGGAGCCGGTCGCGCAAGCCGAAGGGCGAGGGCATAGGGGAGCGCCTTCGCAAGCGGTATCGCGACGGCCGCCGCTGACCCTCGCCAACCCGCGTTTCGGGGGTCCCGGAGGCGTCTGGAGTTAACACTACGGCGGTAGGATAAATGTCGATGTCCACTGCCTTTTCCCCCACCGCCGCCCGATCGCTCGGCGGGCCCGACTGGCTCGTCGCCCGTCGAACGGCCGCTGCAGAGGCGTTTGCGGCGACCGAGCGCCCCAACGACTCCGCCGAGGAGTGGCGCTACAGCCTGATCGGCCAGTTCGACCTCGAGCGTTACGCGCCGGCACACGAGTTCGGCGACGCGCCGATGCCGCGGCTCGACGTCGAGCCAGCCGCGCTGATCCGCTGTGTGAATGGTCGCGTGATGTTCGTCGAGGTCGATGAAGCGCTCGTCGATCAAGGCGTCCACATCGGTCCGTTGGCCGAGGACGAGAACGGTGAGGCCCGTCTCGGTTCGGTCGCCGACGACGCCGGCGACTACTTCACTCTCTTGAACGACGCCTTCATGGATCGGCCGTTGCTGATCGACATCCCCCGCGGTGTCGTCGTCGATCGGCCGATCGTCGTCACGCACCACGCAGCAGGTACCGGTGGCGCCGCCTTCCCCCGCCTTGTTGTTCGCGTGGCCGAGAACGCGCAAGCCGACGTGATGGATCTCCACACGAGCGAGGCCGACGACAACATCCTCGTGTGCCCGGTCGTCGAACTCGACGTCGAAGCTGCGGGCCGACTTGGCTACCTAAAGGTGCAGGAGCAGGGCGCAAAGACCTGGCAGTTCGGCAGCGTCCTCGCCCGTGCCGCACGCGACGCCACGATCTCCGCCGCCACCGCCGCATTCGGTGGAGCCTACGCCCGAACCCGAGCCGATACCCGCCTCGTGGGGCGTGGCGCGCATGGTGATCTTGCTGCGGTCTACTTCGGAGAGAGCGAGCAGACGCTCGACTTCCGCACCTACCAGGACCATGTTGCACCCGATACCACATCCAACCTGCTCTACAAGGGCGTCGTCGCCGGCGAGAGCCGAAGCGTCTACACCGGACTCATCCGAGTGCGCCCCGACGCCCGCGGCACCAACGCCTTCCAGACCAACCGCAACCTCAAACTCAGCGACGATGCGTGGGCCGAGTCAGTGCCCAATCTCGAAATCGAGAACAACGACGTGAAGTGCAGTCACGCCTCAACGGTCAGTCCAGTCGACGAGGACCAACGCTTCTATCTCGAGTCTCGCGGTGTTCCCACGGCTGAGGCCGAGCGCCTCATCGTCGCTGGCTTCCTCGGTGAGGTGCTGGCCGGTGTACCGGTCCAAGCCGCCGTGCCGGCGCTCAAGTCGGCGATCGCGGAGAAGCTGGCTCGCCAGCGCGAACTCGATTCGGCCGCTGCGGAGTCGGAGCTCGAAGCCGTATGACCACCCATACCCTGTTCGCGCTCGACTCGATGGAATCCGGCACCGGGCGAAAGGCCGAGGTCGAGGGACTCGAGATCCTGCTCGTCCGCATCGACGACGACATCTACGCCATCAGCGACACATGCAGCCATGCCGATGTATCCCTCGCGAATGGATTCGTCGAAGCCGACGACTGTGCGGTCGAGTGCCCGAAGCACGGCGCCTCGTTCGATCTGCGCACCGGTGACGCTCTCACGCTGCCCGCCATCCGCCCGGTTCCCACCTACGAGGTCGCCGTGATCGACGGCGACGTCGTGTTGACTCTCGCCCCCCTCCAGGAGGACGCATGAGCAAGCTGATCATCGAAGGCCTGCGCGCCGCCGTCGACGGATCCGAGATCCTGAAGGGCGTCGACCTCGAGGTCCCCGCCGGCGAAGTGCATGCCGTCATGGGGCCGAACGGTTCGGGCAAGTCCACCCTGTCGCACGTGATCGCCGGCCGTCCGGGCTATGACGTGCTGGGCGGCTCTGTTCGTATCGACGAGGTCGAGTTGCTCGACAAGCCGACCTGGCAGCGGGCCGAAGCCGGCCTGTTCCTCGCCATGCAGTACCCGACCGAAGTGCCAGGCGTCGCGCTCCGCGACCTGCTGTCGGCATCGGTCCGCACCCCGGAGGACCCTGCCGAGATCGGCGAGCGGATGCGGATCGAAGCCGACCGCATCGGCTTCGGTTCTCAGTTCCTGGAGCGCCCCCTCAACGTCGATCTGTCCGGCGGCGAGAAAAAGCGCAACGAGACCCTACAGTTGGGGGTGTTGCGCCCGACCTTTGCGATCCTCGACGAGCTCGACTCCGGACTCGACGTCGACGCGCTCCGCATGGTGAGTCAACGGGTAGAGGAAGAGACACAGGAACATGGCCTGGGCGTCCTCGCGATCACACATTACAGCCGCCTCTTCGAACAGCTGAAGCCCGACGTCGTGCACGTTTTCGCCGACGGCAGGATCCAGGAGTCCGGTGGGCCCGAGTTGGCGACGGAACTCGAGGAGACCGGCTATGAGCGCTGGGTCACCGCCCCTGCCGCCGCATCGGCCGGGCTGCCCGACGACCCCTTCGCCGACCCGCTCGCGTGATGCCCGGCACCCTGCTCACCGAGGCCGAGATCGACGAGCTGCTCGCCACTCACCCGGCGTGGACCCGCGACGGCGACCGACTTCGTCGCACCTACGAGTGCGGGTCGTTCGTTGCCGCCTTCGGATTCATGGCGAGCGTGGCGTTGATCGCCGAGAACCTGTTCCATCATCCCGAGTGGCGCAATGTCTACGGCACGGTCGAGATCGCTATCACCGACCACGACGCCGGCGGGATCTCGACCAACGATCGTGCCTTCATCGAGAAGGTCGACGCGCTCGATTGAATCGCCAGTCGGAGCGGCAGCTGTTCGCAACGTCGCTCTTGGCGAGGTCCCGGCTGTTCTAGCCTTGCCGCATGGTCGCCGAGCGCTTCGAATCTTTTGTCGATCCGGTCGACGGAACCCGCTGGTCCGTCGACATGGGGTTTCTCGGTTCCCGGTGGGCGTGTATCTGGGGCGCCGGCTGTCAAGGGATTCTCCACGTGCCAGCGGAGGAGCTCGGCCACGGCTGTTGCTCGGTCGGTACCGAATTGTTCGACGAGGACGAGGCGATGCTGGTCTCGGCGCTCGCTGCCATGCTTGACGACGACCTGTGGCAGTACCGCAGTTGGGCCGATGAGCACAGCATTTTCGAAGACGAGCAGCGCAAGCGGACCAACACGGTCGACGGCGCGTGCGTGTTCTTGAACCGTCCGGGCTTCGACGGTGGCGCCGGCTGTGCTCTGCATCTGCAGGCGTTGCGCGACGGTGACCGTCCGATCGATGTCAAGCCGAACGTCTGTTGGCAGTTGCCGCTCATCACCCGTCACCACGGCGACGGCACCGCCACCCTTCGGCGTTGGGGCCGCGACGAGCGGGGTGAGGCGGGCCCTGCGATGGTGTGGTGCTGTACCGAGGGCGACAACGCGCAAGTCGGCACGGAACCAACTGCGGAGTTCCTCGCCGATGAACTCCAGGCCCTTGTCGGCCCGGAAGTCGCAGTGATGATTCGTCAGGCGGCAGCCGAGAACTGACTACCGTCGGCGGGCCTGCGCTCTTCGGCGGCGATCGTGCTTAGGGAGTTGCCGACGCGGGTCCGGCCGCACCCGTCATTTCGGCGATCGCAGGGTCGACCTCCCCGTCGATTCGCAGCCACTGGAAGTGCTGCACGATGGCAAAGACGGTGTAGGAGACGAAGTTGAGCGCAAGGCTGGCGAAGATGCCGAGGATTGGAATGAAGCCGAGGATGGTAGCGGCGATCTGAAGGCCGATGACCCCCAGGTAGGCCAGGTAGAACGCGCCGGAGACGAGTGCCCAGTCTTTCCGGGCGGCGCCGAGCGCTCGGCTGATCACGTTGACGCCGGACGGCGCGGTCCCGACTCCCGCAGTCGCAAGGGTGAGGGCGGGGATGACTGCCACGAGCCAGGCGAAGCAGAGCACGATTGCCACGAAGACGCCGAGGGCTCCCAGCGCGACGCCGATCAGAACCAACGGGACGACTACCAGGTATGTCGCGAAGGAGGCGAGCATGAGGAGAAGGCTGCGCGACAGTGTTCGCTTCCAGTTGCGGGTGCCGAAGCCGATGCAGGTGCCGACCGAAGCAGACTGTCCGAGGCGGCCGGCCTCGATTCGGGCATGGAAGGCCGGGCCCATCACCACGAACACGCTAAGGCAGCATGTTGCAGCCACGATCCACAGAGCCAGGCCGATCGGATTGAACACGAAGTTCGGCCCCGTCAGCGTGTTGCTGTCCTCAAACGAGAGGATGAGGCCGATCACGACGGCAACCGCCGCAGCGGCGAATCCAAGCGTGGCGATCGCCGCAAGGCCGAGCAGGCCCGACCATTGCTGCCCGAACAAGGTGAACGCCGCCGATACCGTCTCGGTGGCCGATGTCGGGATGCTGCTGCTCGTCGCGGTCGGCGGTGGGGTCTGCTTCGGTGAGCGGTGCGCCGTCCACTCGTTGCCGTCCCAATAGCGGTACTGCGACGGGTGTTCGGGGTCGTCGTACCAGCCAGCCTGCGGTGTTGGTGACATGGCCGCCGAACGTATCAGCCGAGGGTCAGGTGTCGCTGGCCGCCTCGTCGAGCGCCTGGGCAAGCGTGTTCCAGCTCAAGGTGGCGCACTTGATGCGAACCGGGAACTTCACGACGCCTTTGAGCGCCTCGAGGTCGCCCAGCCTGATGTCTCCGACGTCGGCAACATCGGCATCAATGCCCATCTCGGCTTCGGAACCATCGCCGCCGAGCTCGCCTTCGTGAATGCTCATCAGGCCCTTAAAGGCGCTGATGAACTGGCGGGCTTCGCCGATGGACGCGCCCTTGATGGCGGCCGACATCATGGACGCCGACGCCTGGCTGATTGAGCATCCCTGACCACCGATCGCAATGTCGGTGATGACGTTGTTGTCGTCGACGTCGACGAAGACGATCACCTCGTCGCCGCAGAGAGGGTTGAACCCCTCGGTCCGCACGGCGGGTGGGGTTTCGAGCTCGCCCTGGTTCCGGGGGGAGCGGTAGTGGTCGAGGATGACTTCTCGGTAGAGGTCGTCGAGTCCGGGCATCAGCGTTCGTCCTGGAAGAGAGCCATCAGTCTAGAAAGCGAAGATGTCGCTGCTGGCCTCGAGGGCCTCGGCGAGGGCATCGATGTCGGATTCGTCGTTGTAGACGTAAACCGATGCCCGACTGGTGGCGGGCACGTTCATGGTTTGGAGCAGGGGCTTGGCACAGTGATGGCCCGCCCGCACGCAGACGCCCGCTTGATCAAGGACTTGGGCGATGTCGTGGGGATGGACCCGCATGTCGGGTTCGCCGTAGACGAACGACAACACGCCGCCGCGCTCGCTGGCGACCTGTGGTCCGTGGATCACGATCTTGTCGCCGTAACGCTCGTTGAGGGTGCGCAAGGCGTAGTCGGTGAGTTCGATCTCGTGGGCCCGGACGTTGTCCATGCCGAGGTTGTTGAGATAGTCGATCGCCGCGCCGAGACCGACCGCTTCCGCCACCATCGGGGTGCCGGCTTCGAACTTCCACGGAATCTCCGTGGTGGTGAAGCCTTCCTTGGTGACGTTGAGGATCATCTCGCCACCGCCGAGGAAGGGCGGCATCGCCTCGAGGAGGTCGGCGCAGGCCCACAGGACACCGATGCCCATAGGGCCGAGCATCTTGTGGCCGGTAAAGATGAGGAAGTCGGCGCCCATCGCCTGCACGTCGGTGGGAACGTGGGGAACGTACTGGCTGCCGTCGACGGCGAGCAGCGCACCGGCACCGTGTGCGGCCTCGGCGAGTCGAGGGATGTCGTTGAGCGTGCCGAGCACGTTGGACATCGCCGTGACCGACACCAGCTTGGCGCCCTCGAGCAGGGTGTCGAGATCGCGGAGATCGAGGTGGCCGTCGGGGGTGACGGGGATCCAACGCAGCTCGAAACCCTTTTCCGCTGAGAGCATGTGCCACGGGACGATGTTGGCGTGGTGCTCCATCTCGGAGATCACGACGGCGTCGCCAGGACCGAGGTTGGCCGCACCCCACGAACGGGCGATCAGGTTGAACGCCTCGGTGGCGTTCTTGGTGAAGACGACCTCGTTGGTGGCTGGAGCGTTGATGAAGCGGGCGACCTTGGCTCGGGCTCCCTCGAGCGCCTCGGTGGCGCGCACGGCGAGGTCGTAGGAACCTCGATGCACGTTCGCGTTGGTGGTCTCGTAGTACTCGTTCATTGCGTCGATGACGGCTTGGGGCTTCTGCGAGGTGTTGCCCGAGTCGAGATAGATCAGCGGCTTGTCGTGCACCTGCTGCTGAAGGACGGGGAAGTCCCGCTTGATGTCGGCCGGAATGCTCATCGCTCAGACACCGAACCGGACGTAACCATCGCGCTCGAGTTCCTCGGCGAGTTCCATGCCGCCGGACTCGATGATCGTGCCGTCGACGACGATGTGGACCTTGTCGGGCTGCAGTTCGTCGAGGAGTCGCTGATAGTGGGTGATGACGAGCGCGCCCATCTCGGGCCGATCCTCACGCACCTCTCGCACGCCGCGGGCGACGACTCGGAGGGCATCGATGTCGAGTCCCGAGTCGGTCTCGTCGAGGATCGCCATTTCGGGTTCGAGGATCGCCATCTGCAGGATCTCGTTGCGCTTCTTCTCGCCGCCCGAGAAGCCCTCGTTCACGTTGCGCTCGAGGAAGCGCGGGTCCATCTTGACGACCTTGCACTTCTCGGCCGCGGTCGCGAAGAACTGGAG
>CAJWHS010000008.1 GCA_913041415.1 uncultured Acidimicrobiaceae bacterium
CGCGTGCGACGGTGCCGGGGGCCATGTCGAGTGCGGCAGCGAGCTCGCGGACGGTCGGAAGGCGACTGCCCGGTTCGAGCCGACCGACGGCGACCATCACTGAGATCTGGCCTCTCAGCTGCTCGAAGCGGGGGACGGCGCTGGCGGACTCCATGCGGATGACTATGCGACGTTCGTCGCCAGCCCGATCGGTGTAGCAAATGAGCGGTGTGCCTCGGTCCATTGGTTTATTGTATCAATACAGAATACAGATATCAAGCCTGTTTTTGCAATATAGGCTAGATTCAAGAGCAAATCTGGCGGCTTTCTGACGAACATATTGACACAGACGTGCATGGCGCTACATTTTGTATCAATCCAAACCGGACATAGAGCCCCTACCAGAAGGAATCCCCATGAAGCTTGTCACCGCCGTCATCAAGCCCTTCAAGCTGGAGGACGTGAAGTCCGCCCTCGCCGAGGTCGGCGTCCAGGGCATGACCGTCTCCGAGGTCCAGGGCTTCGGCCGCCAAGGCGGCCACAGCGAGACCTACCGCGGCACCGAGTACCGCGTGACCTTCACCCCCAAGACCCGCATCGAGGTGCTGGTCGACGACGCCGGCGCCGACGGTGCCGTCGAGGCCATCATCAATGCCGCTCGCACCGACAAGATCGGCGACGGCAAGGTTTGGGTGACCTCGGTCGAGAGCACCGCCCGCATCCGCACCGGCGAGCGCGACGGCGACGCCGTCTGAGCCTCTCGCTCTCGACGCCCACCGGGCGTCCACAAAAGTAGACCTGTTCGGCTCACGGCCCGCTCCTCGATCGAGAGCGGGCCGTTGCCGATGGGGCCGACGATGCTCGCGCCCCCACAGACAAGTTGTTTGCGTGGTTCGGCTCGCTCGCTACCGGTTCGCTACGGTGCCCCTCGACACAGGGGGTCTCGCATGTCCGCACCGATTCTCGACGCCACGTCGTTCTGGGGGTTGCTCACCGCACGCCACGAGTCGTCGCCCGATCATCCGTTGCTCATTGACGATTCCGGTCGGTCGCTGACCGTCGCCGAGTTCGTCACTGAGGTCGAGCAGGTCGCCGCCGGTTTCCACGCCGTGGGCATCCGAGAGGGCACACCGGTCACGTGGGTGCTGCCGACCCGGATGGAGACGATCCTCTCGAGCTTCGCCCTCAGCCGACTCGGCGCGATTCAGAACCCGATCATCCACATCTACCGTCACCGTGAAGTCGGCTTCTGCATCAAGCAGACCAGTGCTGAGTTCGTGCTGCACCCCGGCGACTGGGGCGGTTTCGACTACGGCTCGATGGTCACCCAGGTGACGTCGGATCTCGACACGCCACCGACGCTCATCAACGGCTACGAAAACCTGCCGATCGGCGACCCTGGAATGCTGCCACCTGCGCCGGAGTACCCGGCCAGCGAAGCACCTGTCCGCTGGCGCTACTACACATCGGGCACAACATCGGATCCCAAGGGTGTGCTCCACACCGACCAGACACTCATCGCCGCCGGCACCGGCCTCGGCAAGGCGCTCGAGGTCACCAGCGACGACGTCGGTTCGATGGCCTTCCCGTATGCCCATATCGGCGGTCCCGACTACATCGTCATGATGTTGGCCTTCGGGCTTCCGGCCGTATTGATCGAGAAGTTTACGCCCGGCGGAGCAGTGGCCGCCTTTGACGAACACGGTGTCACCATGGCGGGTGGCTCGACCGCGTTCTACCAAATGTTCCTCGCTGAGGATCAGAAGGTCGACGGCAAGGTCATGCCTGCGTTGCGACTCATGGCGGGTGGCGGTGCGCCGAAGCCTCCCGAGGTCTACTACGCCGTGAAGGAGGGCATGGGGTTGCCCATCGTGCACGGCTACGGCATGACCGAGTGCCCGATGATCTGCAACGGTTCGCCATCCGACAGCGACGACCAACTCGCAAACACCGAGGGCGCGCCGATCGAGGGCTGTGCGGTCTCCATCGTCGACCCCGAGACCGGCGAACTCGCCGGGCCGGGCGCAGAAGGCGAGGTGCGCGTCGCCGGACCAATGCTCTTCAAGGGCTACACTGACCCGTCGCTCGAAGCGGGCGCCTTCGACGAGCAGGGCCGCTTTCGCACCGGCGATCTCGGTGTGATGCACGAAGACGGCCACGTCACCCTCACCGGTCGGCTCAAGGACATAATCATCCGCAAGGGCGAGAATATCTCTGCAGCGGAGATCGAGAACGTGCTGTACGAGCTACCTCAGGTCGGGAACGCCGCCGTCATCGGACTGCCGGATCCCGACCGCGGCGAGCGAGTCTGCGCGGTGGTCGAGACCGCTCCCGATCAGCCCGATCTGACCTTCGACGAGTTGGTCGCCGCTTGCAAGGCCGCCGGCTTGATGACCCAGAAAATTCCCGAGCAGCTCGTGATCCACGGTGAGGCGCTGCCGCGCAACGCCACGATGAAGATCCTCAAGTTCGAGCTGTGCGATAAGTACGCCGAGCTTCCGTGGCCCTAGTGGAGGCTGGCTAGAGTCGCCACCATGACCGCGATCTACCACAACCCCAATTGACAGTCGTCCAAGAACGCCGTGGCGGTCGCCACGGAGATGGGCGTCGAGTTCGAAGAGATCCGTTACACGAAGAACCCACCGGATGAGGCGGCCCTTCGTGACCTGATCGCCAAGCTCGAGGACCCGGTCGAAAACCTTGTCCGCAAGGACGCCCAGTTCAAAAAGCTCGAACTCGTTGAGGACGACTACATCGGCAACGCCGACAAGGTCGTCGAGGTGCTGGTCGCTCACCCGAAGCTTCTGCAGCGGCCGGTGATCGTCACAGCCGACAAGGCCATCATCGGTCGTCCGCTGGGCGACCAGAAGGCCAAGGAACGGCTCAACGACATGTTCAGCTGATCTCGATCAACCGAGGGCCCGAAGCGCCGCCGCCATCTGGCCCAGTGCCTCGACCGAGGCGTTGTGGGTGGTCAGCGACATGCGATCGGCCAGTGCGCCGTACTCCGCCTGGAGACGAGCAGCACACTCGGTCGGCGTACCGCGCACAGCCAGAAGGTCAAGCACCTCATCGTCGATCAGGGACCCGAGCTGATCCCATGCGCCAGACTTCGTCATCCCCCGCAGCATCGGCTGGAGATCGCCGAGACCGTGGTGGTCCAGCGTGACCTTGTAGGCGGGTGTCGACCCGTAGAACGCCAGGTTGCCGCGCATCGACTGCGAAGAACGCTCATATTCCTCGTCGGTCAGGCTCGGTGAGCAGATGCAGCCGACGTTGAGGGTGAGGTCGTGGCGGGTCTTCCCGCCGGACTCGAGGCCCTCTTCGATCAGCGGCATCGTCAACGACGTGAGGAAGGCGCCGGTGTTGAACGGATGAATGATCATGCCGTCGGCGTGGCGGGCCATGGCTCTGGTCATCTGGGGGCCGAGCGCACCGGCCCAGATGGGCGGTGGCGCGAACGGCATCGGCGGCGGCACGAAGATCGGTGTCATCAGGTCGAACCGATGGAAGTCGGTGAGGTGATCGAGCGGTGTGCCGTCGGCCCAGTTTGCCCAGATCGCTTTTGTCGCCTTCACGGTGTCGACCATGCGCCCGACCGGCCGGTCCCAGGTGGATGAGTACCGGCGCTCGACGTGCGGCTTGATCTGCGTCCCGAGCCCCAAGGCGAAGCGGCCACCGGTGGCCCGCTGGAGATCCCAGCCCTGGTACGCCAGGTGCATCGGGGAGCGGGGGAACGCAATGGCCACGTTCGTGTAGAGGTCAAGGCCGGCGCTCGCAGCAGTCACCAAAGGAAAGAAAACGTCGCTGTTTCCCTCGAACGTGAAGCCGCCGTCGATGCCTGCGGCCTGCAGCGCCGCTGCGTGGTCGGGCGTGGTCGCAAGGTCGCCACCGAGGCTCACGTCGATCTTCATGGTCGGCGACGGTAGTTCGCCGGTGCGCTGCCGATGAAACCTCACCGAGTTCCGCCTCCACCCGAGCCTGTTGTCAGGGCACAGCACAGTCGACGAGTTGTCGTTTTCGTCCTCTCCGAACGGGCCTACTACGGTCGGGCTTTCGGCACCGGAGGGTGCCCAATCTTGGGGAGGCACGATGGCCGACGAGGTACTCACCGCACCGCTGGTGCTCGAATACCCCTTCACCCGAACGACTGGACCGGTGATTGGAGGATTCCTCACCGGCCTGCGAGAAGGGGTGATTCACGGGGTCCGCCGGTCCGACGGCACCGTGATGTGTCCGCCCTTAGAGTACGACCCGATCACGTCGGCACCGCTGTCCGAACTCGTTGCCGTGGGAACGGTCGGCACCGTCACCACCTGGACCTGGAACGGCGAGCCCCGAGCACAGCAGCCGTTCACCCAGCCGTTCGCCTGGGCGATGATCACCCTCGACGGCGCCGACACGCCGATGCTGCATGCGGTCTTCGTCGACTCCGCCGACGACATGGCCACCGGTATGCGAGTCGAGGTCGTGTGGCGCGACAAACGTGAGGGCCACATCATCGATATCGCTGGTTTCATTCCGGCCGTCGCCTCGACCACCGGCGAGCCTGGCGCAATGCCGGGCGACGTCGAGCAGATCCAGTCGGTACGAACCTCGATCCGGATGGAGTACACCTACACGCCGGGCCGGGCGCTCTCGCAGTACCTGCGGGCGATGAAGGACAAGCGCATTCTCGGCGACACGTGCCCGGAGACGGGCGAGGTCTCGGTACCGCCCCGAGGGGTTTCCTCCGTGGCCGGCAAACCGACACTTCCGGAGCTGGTCGACCTTCCCGATACCGGGTACATCGAGTCGTTCAACATCACCCGGGTTCCGATCAAGATGCGTCCCGACCTCACCCCGCCGTACGTGTCGGCGTGGATCGTCCTCGACGGTGCGTCCGTCGGCTTCATGGGTCTCGGCATGAATGTTGAGCCCGAGGATGTCCGGGTTGGGATGCGGGTGCGGGCCGTGTGGAAGCCCGACGACGAACTCGAGATGAGCGCTCAGAACATCCTCGGCTGGGAACCCACCGGCGAACCCGACGAGGTGATCACCGACTACGCCCGAGTCGGCCGTATCGAGCAAGGAGACGACCAATGAGGGACGTTGCCGTCGTCGCCTTCAGCCAGCGACAAGAAGCCATGATCAACACCGAGTCCGAAGTCGAATTCATGGTGCCGCTTATGAACGAGGCCAAGGATGCCGTCGGTCTCACGCAACAGGAGATGGGGTTCACCTGCTCGGGATCGTCGGACTTCCTCGCCGGTCAGGCCTTCTCGTTCGTGATGACGATCGATGGCACCGGCCCAGTTCCGCCGATCAGCGAAAGTCATGTCGAACAAGACGGTGCCTGGGCGCTATACGAAGCGTGGGTGAAGCTGCAGTGCGGCGACATCGACACCGCCTTCGTCTACAGCTACGGCAAGTCGTCGCCCGGTTCGTTGCGCGACGTGCTCGCTACCCAGATGGACCCGTACTACGTGGCGCCGCTGTGGCCCGACGCCTTTGCCATCGAAGCGATGGCTGCGCGCCAGATGCTCGATCAGGGTGTCGTCAGCGAGCAGCAGTTGGCCGAGATCGCCAGTCGCTCTCGTGCGCACGCAGCGTCCAACCCACACGCCGTGCGCACTGCGCCGAAGTCCGTCGATGAGATCCTCGCCGAGGACTACGCGATGGCACCGTTGCGGCCATCCGACCTGCCCGCCTCCTCCGACGGCGGTGCGGTGATCGTGCTCGCCGCAGACGACAAGGCTCGTGAGTTGTGTGATCGTCCGGCATGGATCCGCGGGATCGACCATCGTTCCGATGCCCACACCCTCGGGGTGCGGGATCTCACCACCTCGATGTCCGCCCGCATCGCCGCCGAGAAGGCCGGTATCGGCAACGACAAGATCGACATCGCTGAACTGCATGCCCCCTTCTCGTCGAGCGAGGCGGTACTCACGAAGGCCCTCGGCCTGGGTGGGGACACCGTGATCAATCCATCGGGTGGGGCGCAGGCCGCCCACACGATGATGGCTTCGGGGCTGATCCGAATCGGAGAAGCAGCCCAACGCATCAGTTGCGGTGACGCCGACCGTGCGGTCGCTACGGCCGCCAGCGGTCCGTGCCTGCAACAGAATCTTGTCGCCGTCCTGGAGGGGGAGTGAGTCATGGGTAAGGAGCGAGCAGCCGTTCTCGGGGTCGGCCAGACCAAGTACGACACCACCTACCCCGGCTCGATGGCCGGGATGTTGCGGGAAGCCGCAACCAATGCGCTCGAGATGTCGGGCAAGTGTTGGGACGACATCGACGCCGTGATCATGGGCAAGGCACCCGACTTCTTCGAGGGTGTGATGATGCCCGAGGTGTACCTCGCCGAGGCCCTCGGGTGCGTCGGCAAGCCGATCATGCGGGTGCACACCGCCGGGTCGGTTGGCGGTTCCACCGCATGCGTCGCCACGTCGATGATCCAGTCCGGTGTGCACGAGACCGTGCTCACGATTGGCTGGGAGAAACAGTCGGAGTCCAACGCAATGTGGGCGCTCTCGCTGCCTCAGCCGTTTGCCACGTCGGTCAACGCCGGCGCCGGCGGCTATTTCAGTCCGATCATTCGTCGCTACATGATGATGACGGAGGCGCCCGAGTTGATCGGTTGCATGGTGGCCCTCAAGGACCGCAAGCATGCGCTGAACAACCCGTATGCCCACCTCCATCAGCCCGAACTCACCTTCGAACAGGTCGTCGAGTCGCCGATGCTGTGGGATCCGATCCGGTACAGCGAGACCTGTCCGTCATCCGACGGTGCGTGTGCGATCGTCCTGGGCAGCGAAAAGGTCGCCGAGGCTCACGACGGTCCGGTCGCCTGGATCAAGGGCATCGCCATGCGGTCGGAGTCTGGCTCTTTCGCGGGGCGCAACATGGTGTCGCCTGCAGCCTCGGAGGCCTGCGCCGACGATGTCTTCGCCCAGGCAGGCATTCATGACCGGCGCAAGGAGATCGACGCCGTCGAGATGTACGTGCCGTTCTCCTGGTACGAACCGATGTGGCTCGAGTCCTTGGGGTTCGCGGAGAAGGGGCAAGGTTGGAAGATGGTCGAGGAGGGCGCCACGTCGATCGATGGCGGTGACCTTCCGGTCAACTGCTCGGGTGGCGTGCTGTCGTCCAACCCGATCGGCGCCTCCGGCATGATCCGCTTTGGTGAGGCCGCGCTTCAGGTCATGGGCCTGGCCGGCGACCATCAGGTCGACGGTGCCAAGACCGCCGTGGGACACGCCTACGGCGGCGCGGCGCAGTACTACGCCATGTGGGTGGTCGGCGCCGACAAGTAGGCGTCGCGCGTTCGGCGGGAGGTCGCCGGCACCGACGGCATGCACATCGGCACGATCCTTAAGCCGGTTTTCGGCGCGAGGTGATCTGCTGCCGTCGTGGTGGCGAGAATGACGCGCGAGACGCACGAACAAACGAGAGCGGAAGCCGGTGCCGGCGCTAGGTTCGGCGTCGTGCGCATTCTTGTGGTCGATGACGAAGTCGAGCTCTCGGAGGCGGTCGCCCGCGGACTTCGTCGGGAGGGTTACGCCGTCGATCTCGCTCATGACGGCCCCGAAGCGCTGAGCAAAGCCGAACTCACCCCCTACGATCTGATCTGCCTCGATCTCACCATGCCGGGTATGGATGGCCTCGAGGTTTGTGCACAGCTGCGGGAGAACCCGCCCAGCGGCGAGCAACCACGGATCCTTATTCTCACGGCGCGCGACAGCATCGACGAACGCATTGAGGGGCTCGATCACGGCGCTGACGACTACCTGATCAAGCCGTTTGCGTTCGGCGAACTCACCGCCCGGGTGCGGTCACTCATGCGTCGCGAGGCGGCGGGCACCACGGCGATTTTCACGGTCGGCGACATCGAACTCGACGATGCGACGAAGCGGGCCAAGCGCGGCGCTCGTGAACTTGATCTCACGGCCAAGGAATTCGCGCTGCTGCGCTACTTCATGGCTCACGTCGACCAGGTCCTGTCCCAGGAGCATCTGCTCGAGCACGTCTGGGATGAGCACGCAGACCCGTTCACCAACACGGTGCGGGTCACCGTGGGCACGCTTCGTCGTAAGTTGTCTGAGGGCGACGAGACCCAGGCGATCGAGACCGTGATCGGATCCGGGTACCGACTGATCGACTCTGGCGCCGACGCCGATGGCTGACGAGACCCTGGCTGTCCGCGCCGCCGAGGCGCTGCCCGGGTGGGCCGGCTCGATCCGGTTCCGCCTGATGGTGCTCTACTCGGTGCTGCTCTTCGGACTCGCCACCGTGGTCGTCGGTGGCATTTATGCCGGACTCGCCCGGAGTCTCGAGGACCAAGATGTCTCCCGCACCGAAGAGGCCGCCGTGCTGTTCCGCAGTGCTGACGGTCGCGACATGATCGGCGCGCTCGAGTTCGAAGTCCAGGACCCGCTCGCCGTCTTCGAACGCGAGGTCAACGAGCAGGCGCTCGATCAGCTCCGCACGTATGCCTTCGGTGCGCTCGGCCTGCTGTTCATCGGCAGTCTCGGTGTCGGCTGGTTTGTCGCCGGGCTCGTGTTGCGGCCGGTCGGGCGCATCACCTCCGTTGCGCGCGAGATCTCTGGCACTGATCTCTCACGCCGCATTGAACTCGAAGGGCCTGATGACGAGTTGAAGCAACTCGCCGACACCTTCGATGACATGCTCACCCGGCTCGACGAGGCGTTCGAGAACCAGCGGGACTTCATCCACGAGGCCAGCCACGAGCTCCGGAACCCTCTCGCCGTCATCCGAACGAACCTCGATGTCGTGCTCTCCGACCCCAACGCCGAGGCGGAGGAACTCCGCTCGGCAGGTGAGGTCGTGGGTCGCTCTGCTGAGCGCATGACAACGCTCGTCGACGACCTGCTCGTCTATGCCCGCCACGGCACTCGTGCGATGCGCGAGGAGGAGTTCGACCTCGCGCAGCTCGTCAGCCATCTCGCCGATGAGTTCGCTGCGCCGGCCGACGCCGCAGGTCTGGCGCTCACCAAGCAACTGCCCGGCGAGCTCCTTCCGGTGTGTGGTGATGCTCCGGCGGTTCGGCGCGCGGTCGCCAACCTGATCGCCAACTCGGTGCGACTTGCGCCCGACGGCACGAACGTCACGGTGTCGGCCGACCGGTTCGACGACTGGAACTTCGTTTCCGTCGCTGATGACGGCCCCGGCATTGCGCCGGAGAACCATGTCCGTGTGTTCCAACGCTTCTGGCGCGGCGACCGGGAGGAGGCCCGTCAACAGGGTCGTTCCGGTCTCGGACTCACGATCGTTCGCCAGATCGTCGAGGCGCACGGCGGTCGGGTCGACCTCGCCTCCGACATCGGACACGGTTCGACCTTCGTCCTGTGGTTTCCTCGGAGCCTTGCGTCGCCGCTGCCCGAAGCCGGCGTCTGACCGAGTCGTTCAGCGGGGCACCTTCCACTCGACCTCGGCGTCGAACACACGCATGCCACGGGCCTCGTAGTTCGCTCGAGCATGAGGGCCGTCGAGTGAGCAGGTATGTAGCCAGACTCGCTCCACACCTTCGAACGAGAAACCGTGGTGGATCGCGGCGGTGAGAAACCAGCCACCGAGGCCGTGACCGTGGACGCCGGTGCCGAGGCCGAAGTAGGTGATCTCCACACTCGACCCTTGCAGCTCGTATTCGCAGTACCCGACCGGTACGCCTCCGACGACACACGTGATGTGACGGTAGCCGGGAGCGGAGATCGTGGTCTCCCAGTGGTCGTCGTCGTAGACGTTGCGGTCGGTCCAGTGCCATGGCTGGCCGACGTAGTGGTACAGCCACCGGGCAAACGACACCGTCATCCGGTCGGCGACGACGATCTCGGCGTCGAGTCGAGAGGGCGTGGGCGCAGAAACCAGCGCTGGCTCGGTGATCTCAAGGTGCCAGGTCGTGACCTCGACGGCACCCGGCGTGTTTTCGTCGATCGGCTGCATCCGGTTTAGGCCTCGCACACGTTGTACCGAGGGAAGGTCAAAATCTTCACGTCGATTTCTCGGAAGCTTACGAGACCTTTCGCCTTCACCCCGTACCTTTCGCCTATGGTTCGAAACCCGATCAACGAACTGCCCGACGAAAACTCCCCCGATTTGTCGGGCTTTCCCGTCGGCGAGCGGCCGCCTGGAGCAGACAGCACTGAGTTGGGTGAAACCCTCACACCCACCTCGACTCCGTCCTCACCGACGGATCCCGCGGCTAGTCGCCCAATGGGCCTCTCCTCGTCAGCTCCGATCCCGCCGCCACCGCCGCTCCTCGGCGGTGACGGACCCTCCCCGGGATCCGGAGCGACCCCCTCGACGGCTCCGTGGGCCCCGACGCCCCGTTCGAGCCTTCCCCCTCGTCCGGCCGACCAGGCGTTTCCTCCCACCAACTGGTCGGCCGGGTCCCCGTCGGCATCACCCGACGTCTCAGCTGAGCACGCATCGATCCCCGGCTCGAGCGCAAGTCGATGGCGGGTTGCGACCGGTATCCTTGGCGGTATGGCACTCAGTGTGCTGCTCGTCGGTGGCGGCTACCTGATCGGTGAGCAGCAGGCTGATCCCGTTCCAGTCATCCAAGATCAGGCGATCACGCCGGCCACCGACACTGCATCCGATGTAAACGCCGTTCCCGCCACCACGGCATCCCCAATCGTCGACCTTGAGCAGGCCGCAATCGAGCCCGCCACGGCGGTGGCTCGCGCTGTCACGCCATCGGTGGTGCGGATCAGCACCGGCTTTGGTCAAGGCAGCGGGATCATCTGGGATGCGGCCAACGGCTACATCGTCACCAACGACCACGTCACCGACACCGCCGACACCGTCAGCGTGCTGCTCCACGATGGGGTGGAGGTCAGCGGTGTCGTGATCGGCGGCGATGCGGCGCGCGACATCTCGGTCGTGCAATTCGATTCCAGCGATCTCGATCTTGTCGAGGCCACTTTTGCTCCGAGTGAGACGGTCGAGGTCGGGCAGTTGGCCGTCGCCATCGGCTCGCCGTTCGGTCTTGACCAGTCCGTCACTGCAGGCATCGTCAGTGCTGCGAACCGCATCAATCCCTTCGGCGGTTCCGACGAGGCGAATCCGGTGCCGGTCGAGATGATCCAGACCGACGCCCCGATCAACCCGGGCAACTCCGGCGGCGCCCTCGCCAACCGCGACGGACATGTCATCGGTATGAACACCTCGATCCGCACCGACGGGTCCAGCGACAACGCCGGCGTGGGCTTTGCGGTGCCGAGCGACACGATCGTTTTGATCGCCGAGCGGATCATCAACGGCGAGTCGCTCGAACTCGGTTTCCTCGGTGTCAGTGGCGACACGCCGACCGACGGAACGCTGGGTGCTCTCGTTACTTCGGTGGTCGGCGGCGCCCCCGCCGACGAAGCCGGTCTCGAGGTTGGCGATCTCATCATCTCCGTCGATGGCGTTGTGGTTGCGACGATGGAGGAGTTGGCGGCGGACTTCAAGTTCTTCCGCCCCGGCGAACTGGTCAAGATCGAGGTGCTGCGCAGCGGTGATCGGCTCGTCTTCGAGGTCACCGTCGGATCCAACTGACACCCAGAGCACCCGCCGGGCGGGTTCACGTCCACCGGTAGACTCACGGTTTCATGTTGCTCGCAACCATCATTACCATCGCCGCCATCGTCATGATCTCCGCGTCGTTCGTCGTGCTCCGCCGCGAGCGCAACGAGGGCCTGACGATCGATCCGCCGGATCTCACCGGTGTCGTCGACATCTCCGATGTCCTTTCCGGGATCGAGGTGGCCGACGCAGACTCGATCGTGGAGAACGCGCTGGTCGTGGACGATGCGCCTCGTCCGTCATTTCGTGAGCGACTCGCCGGTGCACGGGCGTCGCTCAGTGGCTTCTTCGGTGGCATCTTCGCCGGCGGTATCGACGGTGACACCTGGGAGGCGCTTGAAGAAGCGCTGATCCGTGCTGATGTCGGTGTCGCCACCTCGACCGAGATCATGGAGGCGGTGAAGGCCAAGACTGAGGCTGAAAGCGTCGAAGATGCCGCCGGGCTCCCGGCGCTCGTGAAGGCCGAGTTGGTCGATCGACTGTCGGGCTTCGATCGTTCGCTGTCGACCGATGTCGTAGCGGTGGGCGGTCAACCCGGCCCAGCGGTGTGGCTGTTCGTCGGCGTCAACGGTGTCGGCAAGACCACCACGATCGGCAAGCTTGCGAAACGCGAGGTCGACGCCGGACGAAAAATCATGCTCGCCGCGGGCGACACGTTCCGTGCGGCCGCCGCCGAACAGCTCACTATGTGGGCCGAGCGTAGCGATGTGCCGATCGTCCGCGGCGCTGAGGGCGCCGACCCGTCATCGGTCGTGTTCGACGCCGTCGAGTCGGCCAACGCCCGCAACGCCGACGTCGTGCTGGCCGACACGGCCGGCCGCCTGCAGACCAAGACCAACCTCATGGAAGAGCTGTCGAAGGTTCGCCGGGTGGCCGAGAAGGGCGCCGGTACCGTCACCGAGACGCTGCTCGTGATCGACGCCACCACAGGTCAGAACGGCATGAGTCAGGCCAAGCAGTTCGCCGACGCTGTCGACGTTTCGGGCGTGGTACTCACCAAGCTCGATGGTTCGGCCAAGGGCGGCATCGTCGTTGCCATCCACACCGAGCTTGGCGTGCCGGTGAAGCTCGTCGGTCTGGGCGAGGGCATCAACGACCTCGTCGAGTTCGACGAGGTCGAATTCGTCGATGCCCTTTTCGAGTAGCGCCTTCCTCTCCAAGCGGTAGGGGGTTTCAGGCAGTCGGGGTCGTCAGCGAGGTGTGGCCGCAGCCCTCGACGGAGCCGCTCACCGTCGCGATTGCTTGTTGGACTCGGACCTGATCGGTATTCGACTGGGCGTCGAGGAGGGCAACGGCAAGGTCGCCGTCGGCCCGCTCGACCGCCTGAACCGTCAACAGCGTAAAGTCAAAGAGGCGAGCCACGTCGGTGCGCAGCTCGGCGGGGGCGATCGCTCGGGCCTCGTCGAGGATGGTTTGGAGGTTGACGATGTTGTCGAGCGTGTCGCCATCGACCGAACCATCGAGGATCGAGCGCCACGTGCTGATGGCGTTGGCCGTTTCGCACCAGACGATCTCGTCGAACGCTTCGACCTCGACCGCTTCGGGCGTCAACGAGTCGTCACTCACGACGATGGCAGTGACGATGAAGGCCGCAGAAAGTGCGGCGATCACGCCCCACTGGCGCAAGGTGAAGTTCACCAGCGTTACGCTAGCGAGGCCGGATGTCCCTGCCGTCGTCGAGCTCGTCGACCGGCTGCACTGCCATCTTGACCAACCGGAGACGCCGCTACCCTAACTCCACCATGTTCGAGACACTGTCCGATCGATTCGACGGGATCTTTAGTCCCCTCCGCGGCCGCGGCAAGCTGACCGAGGCCGACGTTGACGATGTCCTGCGCGAGATCCGACTCGCTCTGCTGGAAGCCGATGTCAACCTCGATGTCGCCAAGAACCTCGTCGGTCGCATTCGCGAGCGTTCGGCGGGCGAGGAGCTGTCGAAAGCCCTCAACCCGGCTCAGCAGGTCATCAAGATCGTCCTCGAGGAGTTGGCCACCAGCCTCGGTGGCGAGGCGATGAAGATCACCTACGCCTCCAAGCCGCCCACCGTCGTGCTGATGGCGGGCCTGCAGGGTGCCGGTAAAACCACCAACACCGGCAAGCTCGCCCAGTGGTTCAAGAAGCAGGGGCGCAACCCCCTGCTCGTGGGCGCCGACCTTCAACGCCCCGCCGCGGTTGAACAGCTCCGCACCCTCGCCGGTCAGGTCGGCGTGCCGGTTTTCTCCGAACCGACCGATCCCGTCGATGTTGCCTCAAAGGCGATCGCGGAGGCCGAACGCACCGGCCGCGACGTTGTCATCGTCGACACCGCCGGTCGTTTGGCGATCGACGAGGCGTTGATGGAGCAGGTCCGCCAGATCTCCCGCCAGGTCCAGCCCGACTACACCTTCCTTGTCATCGATGCGATGACCGGTCAGGACGCCGTCAACACCGCAAAGGCGTTCAACGACACTCTCGAGCTCGACGGTGTCATCTTGACCAAGCTCGACGGTGATGCCCGCGGTGGTGCGGCGCTGTCCGTCAAGGAGGTCGTCGGCAAGCCGATCGCCTTCGCCTCGACCGGCGAGAAGCTCGACGACTTCGAGACCTTCCACCCCGATCGTCTTGCCAGCCGCATTCTCGGCATGGGCGACGTCGAGACGCTCATCGAGAAAGCCGAAGAGGCCTTCGAAGCCGAACAGGCCGAAGAAGCCGCAGCCCGCCTCATGGAGGGCACTTTCACGCTCGATGACTTCCTCGAGCAGATGCAGCAGATCAAGAAGATGGGTCCCATCGGCAACCTGATGGGCATGATGCCGGGCATCCCCAAGGAAGCCCGCGATGTCGAGATCGACGACCGTCAGATCGCCCGCATCGAAGGCATCATCCGCTCGATGACCCTGGCCGAACGCGCTGACCCCGACTTGATCGATGGCTCCCGCCGCCAGCGCATTGCACAGGGTGCCGGTATGCAGCCCGGCGACGTGAAAAACCTGCTCGACCAGTTCACGCAGATGCGCAAGATGATGAAGCAGTTCGCGGGCTTCGGCACGAAGAAGCAGAACCCCAAGAACCGGAGAGGGAAGAACAGCAAGAAGGGCAAGCAGAAGGGCGGGCGCCGCAAAGGCGGGCGCGTCACAGAGAAGGGGGCGGCCGCCGTGCCGAAGTCGCCCCTCACGCTTCCCGGCCTCGAGGGTGGCGAGGGGCTCGCGCCGGGCTTCCCGAGCCTGCCCAACAACTGATCGTCGGTTCGACTCCGGGTCGGAGGTTGGAACAGATGCGCTCGCCAGGTTGAATGACCCGGTTGTTCGGGCCCCCAGGGCGCCCGATGAAGAACTCCGAAGCAGACAAGAAGAGATCAACTCATGGCCGTCAAGCTCCGTCTCATGCGGATGGGTAAGAAGAAGCAGCCCACCTACCGCGTCGTCGCCGCCGATTCGCGCTCGCCGCGCAACGGTCGCTTCATCGAAATCATTGGCACCTACGAGCCCCGCCAGGACCCGTCGGTCATCAAGATCGACAACGAGCGTGCGGTTCACTGGCTTGCCAACGGCGCCCAGCCGACCGACCGAGTCGAGAAGCTCTTGAAGGTCTCCGGCGCCTGGACCGAACACACCGGCGAGTCATTCGACGCCACCATTCCCGAGCGTGCCGCCCGCAAGAGCAAGAAGCAGCTCGAGAAGGAAGCCGAGGCCGCTGAGGCTGTGGCTTCCGAGGTGGAGGACGCCGCCGACGAAGCTGATGTCGGCGACGGTGCTGAAGCCGCGGATGACACCGCCGACGCCGAGGGTGGCGACGAGTGAGCGCCGACGCCGCCAGCCGCGTCTGCGAGTTCGTCGTCAAGCAGATCGTCGACAACCCCGATGGCGTGTCGGTTGCCCAGAGCGAGACCGACGGCGGCATCCGCCTCGACGTCTCGGTCGCCGACGGCGACATGGGCCGTGTTATCGGCAAGCGGGGCCGCGTCGCCTCGGCCATCCGCACCGTGGTGCGCGCTGCAGGCGTCGACAACGACCTCACCGCCATCGAGGTCGAGTTCGTCGACTGACGTGCTCGAGATCGGCCGCATCTCCCGTCCGCACGGTGTGCGCGGCGAGGTGAGCGTGCTGCTCACCTCCAACCGGACCGAGCGCCTCGACCCCGGGTCCGTGCTCGAGACCGCCAGTGGCCCTCTTGAGGTTCTTTCAGCGCGTCCGCACAAGGGTTCGTGGCTCGTCGTCTTCGAGGGGGTGCAGGATCGCAACGCCGCTGATGCGCTGCGCAACGTTGTGCTGCTCGGCGAGCCGATCGACGACCCCGACGAGTTGTGGGTGCACGAGCTCATCGGGGCCACCGTGATCGACCAGGACGGCACCGCCCGCGGCACCGTCACTCACCTGCTCGAGAACCCGGCCTCCGACCTGCTCGAACTCGACAGCGGCACCCTCGTGCCGATGCAGTTTGTGGTGTCGCATACTCCCAACGACGAGATCCATGTCGAAGCGCCCGTCGGCTTGTTCGATCTCGAAGAAGCCGCCTCGGAACGAGATCAGGACTGACCCCATGCGGATTGATGTCTTCTCGATTTTTCCGAAGATGGTCGACCACATCGCCAACCAGTCGGTGATCGGGCGCGGTCGCCGCGATGGCCATCTCAACATCCGAGTGCACGACCTGCGTCAGGCCACGACCGACGTTCACAACACGGTCGACGACGCACCCTTTGGCGGGGGCGCCGGCATGGTGATGATGCCGGAGCCCCTCTTTGGCGCCGTGGAGGCCGTCGATCCGCCGCGGCCACTGTTCTACCTGTCGCCCTCGGGTCGTCGCTTCGATCAATCGATGGCCCACGAACTCGCCGAGCTCGACGGTTTCTCGCTGCTGTGCGGCCGCTACGAAGGTGTCGACGAGCGGGTCTGCGAACATCTGTGCGACGGCGAGATCTCGGTTGGTGATGTCGTCCTCGCCGGTGGAGAGATCGCCGCAGCGATGATCATCGAGGCGGTCGGCCGCCTCGTGCCGGGTGTGCTCGGCAACGCGACCTCAGTCGAGGACGAGTCGTTCGCTGACGGACTACTCGAGTACCCGCAGTACACCCGACCGGCGGAATTTCGCGGGTGGGGGATCCCCGATGTGTTGCGGTCCGGCGACCACGGCAAGGTTGCTCGCTGGCGCCTCGCCAAGGCGATCGAACGCACGGCGCACAACCGCCCCGACCTTCTCGACGCCCGGGGCGGTCTCAGCGATGACGAGCAGCGAGCACTCGACGAGTTTGGGATCGATCTTCCCAAGCACTGAGTTCGGGGCGCTCTGGAAGAGCGATCCGAAGTGACCATGCCGGTGCCCCTGATCGCCACGGCGTGGAGGGTGGCAATGCACGGCCGTCCCCCTAGCATTGTCGGTCGGCCCGGGCAGTTCGTCCCGCCGATGATCCATTCTCCCGATCCGTACGGAGCGCAGCGATGCAGCCCACCGATCTCGTCGACAATCTCAGCAAGCGGAATGACATCCCCGAGTTCGCCCCCGGCGACACCCTCAAGGTCCACGTTCGCGTGATCGAGGGCAACCGTGAGCGCACCCAGATGTTCGAGGGTGTCGTCATCCGCCGTCAGGGTTCGGGCCTGCAGGAGACCTACACGGTCCGCAAGCTCAGCTTCGGTGTGGGTGTCGAGCGCACTTTCCCGGTCCACACCCCCATTGTCGAGCGGGTTGAGTTCGTGAGCCGCGGCGACGTCCGTCGAGCGAAGCTCTACTACTTGCGCGACCGCATCGGCAAAGCTGCCAAGATCAAGGAGAAGCGCGACAAGTGATCGCGCTGCGTCGGCGTGCCGACGCCGTCGCACCCCGTTCCTAGGTTCGGGGCATGGCCACCTCCGACAAATCCAAAGCTGTCCTCGGGCAGTGGGGTGAGCGCCGCGTTGCCCCCACTACGAGTCCGCGGCCTACGTCGTCTTCGATCTCAATTGGCGCGTGCAGGGCGGCGAGCTCGACCTCGTGATGACGCGGGGTGACAAGATCGTGTTCTGCGAGGTCAAGACTCGAAGCAGTGGGCGGTTCGGCTCGGGCTTCAAGGCGGTCGATGAACGGAAGTAACGCTTCCTGCGTTGCGCCGCCTTGTCATGGCTCGACGCCCACCGTCGACGTGGTCGTCTCCGATTCGATGTCGCCACGGTCACCGGTCCACGGATCGAGATCGTCGAAGTGGCGTTCTGATCGAGCGGTTGGCAAGGTTCGCCCGATGCCGAGTCCTGAAGGTGGGCGTTCTGTTGTCTGTCGTGGGGCGGCCACTCGGTGCGGCGCGCTAGCGGCCCTTCTTCTTCGAGCGAGCCTTGCGGGTCTTGCGGCCGTCCCAGCAGCCTCGGTGCCAGTGCCGACGCAGGTCAGGAGCTTCCTTGGGCACGATGGCGTAGTGGCCGGTGCCCGGCTCGATGTCGCGGTTGCAGTTCGGACACACGTACCACTTGTTCGTCTGGTACGGCTGCAGGAAACGGACATCGACCTCCCCGTAGGCCTCTGGATCGTCCATCACGCGCTCCCGAAGAAGACCCACAGCAGCAAGAGGACCCCAACAACGATTGTTGCGCCGACGAACACGTAGTCGGCGGGGCGACGCCGATGTGGCCGTGTGGGGTCCATTCCCATGGGGTCAGTATCGTCGTTGACGTGCGTTCCGCAACCTCGGCCCCCGTGCTCGTTCGCATCGTTCTCGTGGTCGCCTTCGTCCTCCCACTCGGTGCGTGCGCTGGTGAGTCACCCGAAGTTCCCCTCGGCCCCGACGGCACCCCCGATCCGGCGTTGACGATGGGACGCGACGTGTACTCGCAGCGCTGTGCGAACTGTCATGGCGCCGGTGGTGGGGGCGGCACCGGTCCGAAGTTGAGCGACGGGCAGGTGATCATCGCCTACCCCGATCCGGCTGATCAGCGGTTGCTGATCGCCAACGGCCGCAATGCCATGCCGTCGTTCTCCGGTTCGCTCTCGAGTACTCAACTCGACGCGGTCGTCCGCTACACCCGCGAGGTGTTGTCCCAGTCCTGACGTAGGAACGCCATGCGATTGATCGTCGGCGTGACGGCGACTTCCACCCGTTCTTTTGTCTAGGTCCCATGTTCGCCACCCTGGTGTCAGCCACCCTGTCCGGCGTCGAGGGCTGGTCTGTCACCATTGAGGTTCAGGTTGCAGATGGGTGTGCGCCGGTCCTCGACGTCGACGACGTGCTGGTCGCACTCGGGCCCACATCAATCGTCGGGGATGGGCTCGGCGGGGCAGAGGTGGTCATCCCGTGGCATCTGCGCGCGGTTTTCGATGCGGTCGATGACGGCCCTACCGCGGTCGACCAGTGCTCGATGTCGTCACGTCGCTCGCTGAGTTGGTTGCGTCCGGTCACGTCGTCGATGACGGCGTCCGGGTGCGTTGAGCGTGACGTGGCCGCGCCATCACCGTGCGTGAGGCACGACTACAGTGTGTGTGTGGCTGCCTGGTACGTCTCCGCCTGGCTCGAGTCGCTCACGCGTATCGCTCCGTCGACCCGCAGCGTCTATGAGCGTGACATGGCGGCGGCGGTCGCCTGGCTAGACGAGCACGGTGTCACCAATCCTTCGGCGGTCGAGCGGCGCACGCTGCGGGCCTACCTCGCCGATCTCGAACTTTCCGGCTACGCCCGCCGCACGATCGCTCGCAAGGCGTCGGTGCTACGCCGCTATTTCGACTGGGCGCGGCGCACGGGACGGGTCGAGAGCGACCCAAGCGCAGCGCTCACTGCGCCGAAGGGCACCGCCAACCTTCCCACCGTGTTGACCGCCGCCGAGATGGACGGCCTTCTTGAAGGGTCCGCCCGAGCCGCCGGCGAGCCCGGCGAGATCGACCTCCGCGATCGAGCGGTTATCGAGTTGCTCTATGGCAGCGGGATACGGGTGAGCGAATTGTGCGGTCTCGAACTCGACGACATCGACAACAGCGGGGTGCTCCGGGTCTGGGGCAAGGGGTCCAAGCAACGGATCGTGCCCGTCTCCGAAGCGGCCGCCGACGCGGTCTCCCGGTGGATTCGTGAGGGTCGACCGAGCATGGTCACCGCCGATACTGCGAAGCCCTCACTGTTCCTCAACCGGGCGGGCCGCTCGCTGACACCGCGCGATGTGCGACGCATCCTCGATCGTCGAGCGGTATCCCCGACGCACCCGCATGCGCTGCGTCACACCTTTGCCACTCATCTTCTGGACGGAGGTGCCGATTTGCGTGCTGTGCAGGAAATGTTGGGTCACTCCGATCTCGCCACCACCCAGATCTATACCCGGGTCAGTCGCGAGCGCATGCGCGACGTTCACCGATCGACACACCCGCGCGCCTAGGACTCCCGTGGTCGAACGCGTCGATGACATCGATTGCGTTGGCCCAATGGGGGTGTGGTTGGTGCGATCGTCGTTGGTTCTCGGTCGAGGTGAACGCCCCGCTTTGGGGAGGCTCCGTCGGGGTGGCCCGGTAGCATGGCGGACGGTCTGTTCGCAGACTCTGTGCAACCTCACAAGGAGGTCGTCAGCCAACGTCAGATCCGGACCACACCCGGTCGCCTCGGCGTCCGGTCCGGATCCCTCAACCGGGAGAACATCATGGCAGTCATTTCCATGAAGCAGTTGCTTGAAGCCGGCGTCCACTTTGGGCATCAGACCCGTCGCTGGAACCCGAAGATGAAGCGCTTCATCCACGGTGAGCGCTCCGGCATCCACATCGTCGACCTGCACCAGACGCTCACCCACCTCGAGTCGTCCTACGTGTTCGTTCGCGATCTCGTCGCCAACGGCGGCACTGTGCTGTTCATCGGTACGAAGAAGCAGGCCCAGGACTCGATCCAGTCCTACGCCGAGCGGTGCAACATGCCCTACATCAACGAGCGGTGGCTCGGCGGCATGCTCACCAACTTCCAGACCATCTCGAAGCGTGTCTCGAAGATGCAGGAGTATCGCCGCATGCGCGACTCCGGCGAGTTCGAGGCCATGCCTAAGAAGGAAGCCCTCCTTATCAGCCGCGAGCTGACCAAGCTCGAGCGCAACCTGGGCGGTATCCGCGACATGCAGAAGCTACCCGCCGCCGTCTTCGTGCTCGACACGAAGAAGGAGCACATCGCCGTCACCGAAGCTCGCAAGATCGGCATCCCGATTGTCGCGGTCGTCGACACCAACTGCGATCCCGACCTCGTCGACTTCGCTATCCCCGGCAACGACGATGCGATTCGTGCAGGTGAACTCATGAGCCGTGTCATCTCCGACGCAGTACTTGAGGGCCGTTTCATCCGCTCGAAGAAGGCCGAGGCCTCGGGTGAGGCCCCGGCTCAGCGCAACGTCCTCGAAGAGGCCGAGATCGCCGAGCAGCAGGACCGGGCCCGTGCCGAGGCTGCCGCCGAGGCCGCCGCTCGCGAAGGCCGTGTGGCCGCTGCAACGGCCGAGGCCGACGCACCGGCCGCCGAAGATGACGCGCCTGCCGATGCCGAGGAAGCCACGCCCTCCACCGGCGATGAAGGCACCACCGAGTCCTGATTCGAACGATCCCTTTCCACTCCGAAACTCAAGGAACACCGACATGAGCTTCACCGCCAAGGACGTGAAGGCCCTCCGCGACGCCACCGGCGCCGGCATGATGGACGCCAAGAAATCCCTCGAGGCTGCCGATGGCGACATGGAAGCAGCCACCCAGGCCCTTCGCGAGAAGGGTCTCGCGAAGGCCGATGCCCGCTCCGACCGTGACAACGATGAGGGCACCGTTGCGATCGCCGTCGACGGCAACACCGCCGCCGTGGTGCAGATCAAGACCGAGACCGACTTCTCGGCCAAGAACAACGCCATCACCACCCTTGCGCAGACCCTTGCCGATGCCGTCCTCACGGGTGGCCCCGGTGCGGTCGACGCCCACGCCGACGCCATCGATGATCTCAAGGTCACGATCAAGGAGAACATCGAACTGGGGGCGGTCGAGCAGATCATCGCCACCGACGGCAACATCCTCGACACCTACCTGCACAGCCAGGACGGGCGCGGGGTGATCGCCGTCGTCGTCGAGGGCAATGGCGTCAGCCAGGAGGACCTCCATCAGGTCGCTCTGCACATCGCGTTCGCTAAGCCCACGTACCTGTCCTCCGACGAGATCCCTGCCGATGACATCGAAAAGGAGCGGGTCTCGCTCCTCGAGATCACTAAAGCGGAGGGCAAGCCCGAGCAGGCCTGGGACAAGATCGTCACGGGCCGACTCAACGCCTGGAAGGGGGAGCGTGCCCTCCTCGAGCAGGGTCTTCACGGCGACAAGACCGCCGTGAAAGACAGCCTCGGAGGCGGAAACATTGCGCGCTTCATCCAGGTTGTGATCGGATCATGACTGAATGAGCGACGACGAACCGACCTCCCGAGGAACCGAAGCCGCCCGCTGGCGGCGGGTTTTGCTGAAGCTCTCTGGTGAGGCGTTCGCCGGTCCTCTCGAACACGGCATCCACGGGCCCACGGTTCGGGCGATCGCGGAAGACATCGTCGCCGCAGCGCGACAGTTCAACGTCGACATCGCTGTCGTCGTCGGCGCAGGCAACATCTGGCGCGGCATCCACGGCGCCGGCGAGGGCATGGATCGCGCCCAGGCCGACTACATGGGCATGCTCGCCACCGTGATGAACGCGCTTGCGCTGCAAGACACGTTGGAGCAACTCGGGCAGCCAACCCGTGTGCAGTCGGCAATCGAAATGCACCAGATCGCCGAGCCCTACATCCGGCGTCGGGCGACCCGTCACCTCGAGAAGGGTCGGGTGGTCATCTTCGGTGCCGGAACGGGCAACCCCTTCTTCACGACCGACACCACGGCGGCACTGCGGGCGGTCGAGATCGAGGCAGGCGCGGTGCTGAAGGGCACCCATGGCGGCGTCGACGGCATCTACAGCGACGATCCCCGGACCAATCCCGAAGCCGTGAAGCTCGACCACGTTTCCTACATGCGGGTACTCAACGAGGGCCTGAAGGTCATGGATTCCACGGCGATCACGCTGTGCATGGACAACGATCTGCCCATCGTCGTGTTCGACCTGATGGGCGACAACAACCTCCAATCCCTGCTCCGAGGTAAGTCGGTCGGTACCCTCGTCAATGACGAGGAATGATCGTGAACGACGAAGAGATCGAACTCATCCTGCTCGATGCGGGCGAGAAGATGGAGGGTGCCGTCGGTCATGCGCGCCGCGAGTTCTCGACCGTGCGCACTGGTCGGGCGTCTTCGGCGCTGTTCGAGCGGCTCACCGTTGAGGCCTACGGTGTCGAGATGAAGCTGCAAGAGCTTGCGAGTTTTTCGGTGCCCGAAGCCCGTCAGCTGATCGTCACCCCACACGACATCGCCAACCTCGACGCGATCGAGAAGGCGATCATCAACTCGAATATGGGCCTGAGCCCGTCGAACGACGGACGCATCATCCGCCTCAGCTTCCCGATGCTCACCGAGGAGCGCCGCCGCGATCTGGCCAAGGTCGTCGGTGGTATGGCTGAGGAGGCCAAGCAGCGCGTCAACGGTTTACGTCGCTCTGCTCGCAAGGAACTTGAAGAACTCGACGGCGTCTCCGAAGACGACGTGCGAGGGGCCGAAACGCAGCTTGATGCCTTGAAGGACGATTTCATTGGCATGATTGATGCTGCACAGGCCCAGAAAGAAGAAGAGCTACTTGAGGTGTGAACCTCGCACTGCTCTGGAAGGGCGTACCCGATGAGTGACGAATCCAACGAGTTCGAGGGCTTTCGAGTCGCCGATAGCGGTGAACCCGTCGACGAGTTCGCGGCGCCGGGCCGTTCGGTCTTCGGCGACGACGAAATCTCCTTCGAGGAGGACGACGACGCCATCCCGCACTGGAGCGAGCCGCCGACCGGGTCGGTGCCTCAGGTCGGTGGCGATGCGTCGATGACCTTCGAACCGACTACGGAGCCGACCCTCCCCGAGGCCGAGCCCGACGAACTCGCTGCCTGGGCCGACGTGTCGTCCACGCCCCACTTGACCAACGACGGGCCCGATGCGGCGCCGCCCGTGCAGCTGGGTGACGTGTCCGACGCCGCCGCCGACTTTTTCGGTTTTGATGATGACCAAGATTCCGGTCGTCTCGGCACGGCGATGTCGGAGCCGGCCACTGCTGGTGATGAGCCGTCGCTCGGAGAATCACTGGGTGCGGTCGCTGGGGCAACCGGCAATCGAGACATGCCGATGGCGGTCATCGTCGGTGTGGCTCTTGCCGTCCTGTTCTTTGCAGCGATGGCCGTCGGCCCGGTGCCCGCCCTCGTGATCGTCACGATTGCGTTGTCCCTTGCCGCCGTCGAGTTCTACAACGCCGTGCGAGTCGCCGGTTACCAGCCCGCTGTGCTGCTTGGTCTCACCGCTGTGCTCTCCCTGCCGCTGGCGGTCTATTGGAAGGGCGAAGCGGCGATCGGACTAGTGCTCGTATTGTCGATCCTGTTTGGCTCGCTCTGGTACGTCATGGGCGTCAGCCCTGACGGCGCCATGCGTGGCCTCGGCGCAACGCTGCTAGGCATCGTGCACATCGGCGTGCTCGGCAGTTTCGCCGCCCTGATGTTGTCGGTCGACACCTACGGAAAGGGTGTGCTTACCGTTGCCATAATCCTCACCGTTCTCCACGACGTTGGCGGACTCTTCATCGGGAAGGCGCTCGGCCGCACCCCACTGTCGTCCGTCAGCCCCAACAAGACCATGGAAGGCCTCATCGGTGGTATGGCCGTCGTGCTGATCGCCGCCATCGTCATGGGCGTCATCGGGCAGCCTGCCCCGCTCGCCGGCGACGCCTTCGATAGCAGTGGATTGTTCACGATGATCGTGATCGGTATCGCTGCAGCGCTCGCTGCTCCGATCGGTGACCTGGCCGAGTCGCAGATCAAGCGCGATCTCGGCATCAAGGACATGGGTACGATCCTGCCCGGCCACGGGGGCTTGCTCGACCGCTTCGACGGGCTGCTGTTTGTGTTGCCGACGGTCTGGTTCGTCGCCAACGCCTTCGTGTTCAGCTGAGCCGACGATGACCACCTCGGTGTCGGTGCTGGGTTCGACCGGCTCGATCGGCACGCAGACACTCGAGATCATTCGCGAGCGCCCCGGCGACTATGTCGTCACGGCGCTCGGTGTCGGTCGCAACCCCGACGTCATCGCCCAAGCCGAAGAGTTTCGCCCCCAGGTTGTCGCAGTTGCCGATGCAGAGGCGGCGGCCGAGATCGGGCCGCAGCTGCCCGAGGGCGCCGACCTGCTGGTGGGCGATGCGGCGATGGCCGACGCTGCACTCACCGCCGATACCGTCATCAACGGGGTCGTGGGCTTCGCCGGACTGCCCGTCACCCTCGCGACACTCGAGGCGGGCAAGCGTCTCGGCCTGGCCAACAAGGAGTCGTTGATCGCCGCCGGGCCGGTGGTCCAGCGGGCATGGCAGACCCCAGGTGCGGAGCTGGTTCCGGTCGACAGCGAGCACTGTGCGGTGCATCAGTGTTTGCGGGCCAACGGCGTTACCGACAAGGTCAACGCAAGCGATCGAGTTCATCGCATCGTGCTCACGGCGAGTGGGGGGCCGTTTCGAGGCCGCACCCGTCAAGACCTCGAGCAGGTCACGATCGACGATGCTCTGGTCCATCCCACATGGTCGATGGGGCCGAAAATCACGATCGACTCGTCGACGTTGATGAACAAGGGTCTCGAGGTGATCGAGGCCCAAGAACTGTTCGGCGTGTCGTTCGACGAGATCGATGTCGTCGTTCATCCGCAGTCGGTGATCCACTCGATGGTCAGCTACACCGACGGTGCGACGATCGCCCAACTCTCCATGCCGGACATGCGTCTGTGTATCGGGTACGCGCTGGCCTACCCCGATCGCCTCGACGTGCCGTATGGCGCGATCGATTGGACCACACTGAGCCGACTCGACTTCCAGCCCCCTGACCTGGAGGCCTTCCCGTGTCTTGGTCTGGCCTACGATGCCGGGCGGGCAGGTGAGACAGCACCAGCATGGCTGAGTGCTGCCAATGAGGTCGCGGTCGACGCATTCCTCGCCGGCTCGATCGGATGGGTCGACATCGGCGAGGTAGTCGATGCAGCACTCCAACGCTGGCCCGGGTCTCCCGCGAGCGATATCAATGCGGTGCTGGCAGCCGACGCGCAGGCGCGCGATGTCGCATTGGCGGTGATCTCGGCGAAAATGGCGTGATGCAGACCGAGACCCCGGTGCCCCCGCCGGAATCCGTCCCGGCGTCGGCTACCGACACCGAGACCACCAACGATTTCAGCGGCCCGATCCTCATGATCGCCGCCATCCTCGCCCTTGGCTTTCTCGCCAGCTGGGGCTGGGCCTTTTTTGTCGTTGCGCTGATCTTCATGATCTTCATGCACGAACTCGGTCACTACCTCACGGCTCGCTGGACCGGCATGAAGATCACCGAGTTCTTCATCGGTTTCGGACCCCGACTCTGGTCGTTCCGCAAGGGCGAGACCGAATACGGCGTCAAAGGCGTCCCGGCCGGCGCGTACGTCCGAATCATCGGAATGAACAATCTCGACCCGGTTGAGCCGTGCGACGAGCAACGGTCGTACCGGGTCAAGTCGTGGCCGCGCAAGATGCTCGTCGTCTCGGCTGGCTCTGCGATGCACTTCATCATGGCGATCGTTCTGCTCGCTGCGCTCGCCCTCTTCTATGGCGTGCAGAACGATGACGGCGTCTGGCAGGTCTCGCGCACGTCACAGGCGAGCGCCGCCGCCGAACTCGGCATCGAGCCGGGCGACATGATTCTCAGCATAGGCGGTGAGGAGGTCACGGGCTTCCTGCAGTTCGGCGACCTCGTCCGGGCCCGTGGGGGTGAACTCACGGAGTTCACCTGGGAACGCAACGGCGAGGTCATCACCGATGCCGTCGTCATCGGCAGTCGTCTCACCGGTGAGGGCGCGGACGCCTTTCAAGGGCTCCTCGAACGCGACCGCATCCTTGCGATCGAGGGCACCGACGTCGCCAGCTGGGACGATGTCCTCACGGTGCTCGAAGGCCGGGAGGGCGAGTTCGTCGACATCACGGTCGACCCGGTCGGTGAGCAGCTCCCCCGCGTCATGGTCGACGTCGAGATCCTCGACATCACCTCGGTCGAGAACCCCACCGTCGGGTTCTTCGGCGTGGGCGATGAGCCGCTGCTCGACAATCTCGGTCTGTTCGGATCGGCATGGCACGGGGTCACGACCTTCGGCGAGTGGATCGTCGTTTCCGGCGAGGCGCTAGTGCAGTTCTTCACCCCGAGCACCCTCGGGAACTTCTTGTCCGACACGCTCGGCGGCGGCGGCGCAGTTCTCACCACTGCCACCGATGTAGCCGATCAGCGCGAGATCAACAGTCGAGCGCTGAACATCCGTAATCCCGACGAGGAGCGGATCCTATCGATTTATGGCGCCGCCCGACTCGGTGCCAATGCGAGTTTCGAGGGCCAACTCCAACTGCTCGCGATTCTTAACATTTTCATCGGTGTGTTCAATCTCTTGCCGCTGCCCCCGCTTGATGGTGGACACGTGGCCATTGGCACCTACGAGCGCCTCCGCTCGGTGGGGGGCCGCAAGCACGAAGTTGACTTCGCCCGGGTGCTACCCCTGACGTATGCGGTGTTCGCATTCCTAGTCGTCATCGGTGTCTTCGCCCTCGCTCGCGACATCATCGACCCGATCGACATCGGCTGAGCCGGGGGGCGTGCCGCCCGTCATCTCCGAGCGAGCGTCGGGCCGATAGCGTTGGGGGCGTGGAGTTCGCGCAAAGCTTCCCCCGCCGGGAGACCCGACAGATCATGGTCGGCGACGTCCCGGTCGGCGGAGGTGCCCCCATCACGCTTCAGTCTATGACGATCACCAAGACGGCGGATTACGAGGCGACGCTGCAGCAGGTCTACGGTTTGGCTGCAGCTGGCTGCGACATCGTGCGATGCACGTGCAACGAACCGGAGGCGGCGGAAGGTCTCGCGCGTATCGTGCCGCGTTCTCCGGTGCCGATCATCGCCGACATCCATCACCAGTACCGGCGCGCACTCGAAGCACTTGAGGCCGGTGTCCACGGCCTTCGTCTCAACCCGGGCAACATCCGCAAGCCCGAGCACATCAAGACCGTTGCTCGCGAGGCCAAGGACCGAGGCATTCCGATCCGCATCGGGGTGAACGGCGGCTCACTCGATCCTGCGCTGTACGACAAGTACGGCGGCAAAGTCACCCCGGAGGCGATGGTCGAGTCGGCGTTGCAGGAGATCGCCTACTTCGAGGAGGTCGACTTCGACCTCATCAAGATCTCGGTGAAGGCTTCCTCGGTCCCGCTGATGATCGAGGCCTACCGCCAGCTCAGCGAGGTCACGGACCATCCCCTGCACCTCGGCGTCACCGAGGCAGGTCCGCCACCGGCGGGAACCTTGAAGGCCACTGCCGGCATCGCCACCCTGCTCGCCGAAGGCATCGGCGACACGATCCGTTACTCCCTCACCGCCGACCCGGTCGAGGAGGCCAAGGCCGGCCGCCAACTGCTCGAGGCCATGGGCCTGCGCGCGCGCAAGAACATCGACCTGATCGCGTGTCCGTCATGCGGTCGGGCCGAGGTCGACGTCTACACCGTTGCCCAGGACGCCATGACGGCCTTCGGTGAGCGGGAGATCCCTCTGCAGGTCGCTGTGATGGGCTGCGTCGTGAACGGGCCGGGAGAGGCCCGCGACGCCGATCTCGGCATTGCTGCGGGCAACAAGCGCGGCCACCTGTTCGTGAAGGGCCAGAACGTAATGGTTGTTCCCGAGGACGAGATGGTCGACACCCTTGTCGAATGGGCCGAGTTCATCCACGAGCACGGCGCCGATGCAGCCCTGGAAAAGGCAAAGGCCACCAAGGACGCCGCCCGCAAAGCCGCGCAAGAGGACCGCGACCGGAACCTTGGAGAGCGTGGAGAGGACGCCAACGAATCCGAGGCCGTCATCGCTGAGATCCGTCGCCGCGAGGGCTGAGGTGGCGAAGGCTGTGGTGTCGGTCACCGACGCTTGTGGCCGGACCCTGCCGAAGGTGTCGGTCAAGAGTGGCGAACCGGCCGACGGCTATGCCTCCGTCACGATCGCCAATCGGCGGATTCACGTACCGCTCACCCAAGATGAGTTCAATCGCGTGGCCGACCTCCAGAGGCGTCAGCGGCGGTCGGTGTTTGGCGGGGTTGCCTGCCTGTTCGTCGGGGTGAGCCTTGCCCGCTTCCCGCTGATGGTGCCGTTGGCGCTTGTGATCGGTGCGATCTCCCTGATCCTGTGGATCGTCATACGGCTTGCCCTTCGGGCATACCTCCCCGGAATCGCCGTCGAGGGGTCGAACGTCCGTCTCACCCGTCTTCACGCCGGGTTCGTGGCGGCGCTTGCGTCGTCGGATTCCTGATACACTCCTCTCATCGTTCTTCAGCCGGTTTCGGATGAGGCGTGGCCGCAGGCCACGCCTTTCTCAGTTATGGAACCGTTTCCATCTCGATGACCACGAAAGGGGAGTGCCATGGCTGTTGTCGATCGAGTTCGTGAGCTGGTGGCCCCGGTCGTCGCCGACGTTGGCGCCGAGCTCTACGACGTCGAATTCAACGGCGGGATTCTGCGGATCCTGGTCGATGCCGATGGCGGCATCGATATCGACGCAATCAAGACAATTTCGAAATCCTCGAGCCGAGTGCTCGACGAGGCCGATCCGATCCCGGGCCGCTACACCCTCGAGGTCTCCTCACCGGGTCTCGAGCGCCCGCTCCGCACCCGTTTGCACTATGACCGGGCGGTCGGTGAGACCGTGAAGATCAAGACGTTCGCCGATGTCGACGGCATCCGCCGCTTTTCCGGCACCCTTGTCGGTGCCACAGACGCCCGATTCATGCTGGAGATCGACGGCGACACCCGGTCGTTTGCCTACGACGACGTGTCGAAGGCCCGCACCGTGTTCGAATGGGGCGGCGCCCCCAAGCCCGGCCAGGGCGACAAGCGTCCGAGCATCCCAGAATCGCAGAGAGAGGCTCACTAATGAACCAGGACATGATGGAGGCGCTGCAGGCGCTCGCCACCGACCGAGGTATCTCCGTTGATGCGCTCTTCGGGGCGCTCGCGGACGCCCTTGAGCACGCCTACAAGCGCATGCCGGATGCGTACGAGTACGCCTGGGTTACGATCAATCCCGAAACCATGGAGTTCCAGGTCTTTGCCCAAGAACTCGACGAGGACGGCGAGCCCGTCGGCGACGAGTTTGAGGTCACCCCCGACAACTTCGGACGCATTGCGGCACAAACCGCCCGCCAAGTGATGACCCAGCGCATCCGTGAGGCCGAACGCGAGCTGAAGTACGAGGAATACGCCGGCCGCGAAGGCGACATCGTCACGGGCATGATCCAGCAGACCGACGCCCGCTACACGCTGCTCGACCTCGGTCGGGTGGAGGCGCTTTTGCCTCAGGCCGAGCAGGTGCCGTTCGAACGCCCCGACTCGAACGCCCGCATCAAGGCGTACATCGTCGAGGTCCGCAAGACGGCCAAGGGCCCGCAGATCGTCGTCAGCCGCACCCACCCGGGTCTGGTCAAGCGCCTCTTCGAACTCGAGGTCCCCGAAATCGCCGACGGCATCGTGGAGATCAGGGCCTGTGCTCGCGAACCAGGCCACCGCACCAAGATCGCCGTGTGGTCCAACGATGCGAACGTCGATCCGGTCGGCGCCTGCGTCGGCGCTCGCGGCGCCCGCGTGCGTCAGGTCGTCAACGAACTCCGTGGCGAGAAGATCGACATCGTGCCGTTCCACGACGATCTGCAGGAGTTCGTCACCCGTGCCCTGAGCCCGGCGAAGGTCACCGAGGTGCGTCCCGACGAGATGACCGGCGATTGCGACGTCATCGTCCCCGACTTCCAGCTGTCGCTGGCGATCGGCAAGGAGGGCCAGAACGCCCGTCTTGCCTCTCGTCTCACCGGCTGGGGAATCAACATCAAGTCCGAGACCCAATTCGCAGAGGAGCAAGCGTACGCCGAGGGTGTCGAGTGGGCCGACGGTGAGTGGATCCAGGATCCCGAGACCGGCGAGAACCTGTGGCAGCCCGCAGATGGCAGCGACCCGATCTCCGAGGCCGGCTATCTGGCTATGCAGGAGGAAGAAGCGGCCGCGACCGACGAGGCTTCTGCGACCGATGACGAGTACAGCGAGGACGAGGCCGGTGATGGCCCCGTTGCCGATGCGGGCGACGAATCGGCTGCCGACGACGAGGCCGAATAGCGGTTCTGATGCCGATCCGGACCTGTGTGGGGTGCCGTGAGCGCCTTGAACAGGCCGAATTGGTTCGGATCCGGGCAACTCCGGACGGCCTCGCACTCGGGCGGGGACCGGGCCGGGGGGCGCATGTGTGCCTCGATCGGGCATGCCTCGACGCAGCCATCGCTCATCAGGCCATAGGTCGGGCCCTGCGAACCGCGGCAGACGCGGATGATCTCGCTAGGCTTCAGACGTCGTGGCCATTGCAACCTGTCGCGCGTGCGCGAGAGCAGGAGTGACCACTGACGACGCAGATTGTGTCGTCAAACAAGTGAGCGATCCGGCGGGTTCGAGAGCGAACACCGGGTCAGAAGGGCAATTGCCTCAGTGCCAAACAGCATTCGCGTCTACGAACTCGCACGAGAACTCGGCATGACCAATGCCGAGGCGCTCGATCTCGCCGAGTCCTTGGGGATCGGCGTCAAGAGCCACTCCTCGAGCATCGTCGACGCGCAGGCCGATCGTGTTCGCCGCAAGGCCGAGCGTGAGGGTCTGGTTCGTGATGAGCAGCCCGAGGAGCCGAAGCCGGCGAAGAAGGCGGCCAAGAAGTCCATTAAGAAGGCAACGAAGAAGGCGGCGGCCAAGAAGGCGGCGGCCAAGAAGGCCGCAGTGCGCGTGGAGGCGCCGGCCGACGATGCGGGTGTCGAGGAAGCCGTTGGCGCTCCCGATCCGGGCACCGATGAGCCGGTAGTCGTGGCCGAACCGGTGGTTGCGGAGCCGCCCGCTCCTGAGCCCGAAACGCCGGCTGCCCCTGCCCGCGTGATCTCCTCAAGCGGCAGTGCTGCGCCCCCGAAGAAGCCGACCGCGATCGAGGATGCTCCGGCACCGGTGGCGAAGAAAGTCGTCAAGAAAGTTGTCAAGAAGGTCGTCAAGAAAGTCGCTGTCGATCCGTCGACGCGGCAGCCGACCTCGGGTTCGGGCAAGCCGATCCCACCACCACCTCCTCCGCCGCGTTCCTCTTCGGGCAAAGCGATCCCGCCACCCCCGGGTGGCCGTCCCAGTGGGCCCGGCGGTGGGCGTCCGGGTGGTCCGGCTCGCGGCCCCATGCCGGGTGGTCGCCGACCCAGCGGCCCTCGCGATTCCGTGCCGGGCGCCGGTGCTCCCCCTGGCGGTGGCCGCGGTGGTCCCGGTGGTCCCGGTGGTCCCGGTGGTCCCGGTGGCCGCGGTGGTCCCGGTGGCCGTCCGGGTGGTCCCGGTCAGCGTCCGCCCCGCCGCAAGGGTCGTCGCCGTCGCAACCGCGAAGAACTCCAGCCGATGGATGCGCCGAGCTATACACCGATGGATGCACCGGTCCCCGAGGGCGAGGTTGTCGTCGAGCGGGCCTCAACTGCTCTTGATCTCGGCCCAAAGCTCAACCGTACGGCGGCTGACGTCGTCCGGTTCCTTATGCAGGCCGGCGAGATGGTCACCGCCACGCAGTCGCTGAGCGACGACATGATCGAACTGTTCGCCGCTGAGATCGGTGCCGAGATTCGTCTGGTCGATCCGGGTGAGGAGCAGGAGGTCGAACTCCAGAAGCTGCTCGTCATCGACGACGATTTAGGCGACGACGCGCCGCTCCGTCCGCCGGTGATTACCGTGATGGGTCACGTCGACCACGGCAAGACGCTGCTGCTCGACCGCATCCGAAATGCCAACGTCGTCGACGGCGAGGCTGGCGGCATCACCCAGCACATCGGTGCGTACCAGGTCGAGCGCCATGGTCAGAGGATCACCTTCATCGACACGCCGGGCCACGCTGCGTTCACCCAGATGCGAGCCCGTGGTGCGGAGTCCACCGACATCGTCATCTTGATGGTGGCCGCCGACGACGGCGTCATGCCGCAGACCATAGAGGCGATCAATCACGCGAAGGCGGCCGAAGCGCCGATCATCGTGGCGGTCAACAAGATCGACCGTGAGAACGCCGACGTCGACAAGGCGATCGCTGGCGTGGCCGAGCACAACCTTGTTCCCGAGGAGTGGGGCGGCGACACGATCTTCCAGCGGGTTTCGGCGCTGCAGAACGTCGGCGTCGATGAACTGCTCGATCAGGTTCTGCTCGTCGCTGAGGTCGAGGATCTTCGCGCGACTCCCGAGGGACGAGCCCAGGGCATCGTTCTGGAGTCGAACCTCGACATCGGTCGGGGTCCGGTGGCCACGGTCCTAGTCCAGAGCGGCACTCTCCGGGTCGGCGATCCGATGGTTGCCGGTGCCGCGTGGGGCCGTGTCCGTGCCCTGGTCAACGATCAAGGTGAGCAGGTCAAGGAAGCTGGCCCCTCGACTCCGGTCCAGGTTCTTGGTCTCTCCGAGGTCGCCGACGCCGGTCGCGAGTTCGTCGTTGCGCCGAATGAAAAGGTGGCCGGCCGGGTGGCCGACACACGTGAGCACTGGCAACGTCAGTCCTCGCTCGGCCGCGAGGCTCACGCCCTCGCCGGCGGCGCCAAGCTCGAGGACATCTTCGACCAGATCCAGCGCGGCGAGGCTGCCATGCTGAACCTGATCATCAAGGCCGACGTCAACGGCTCGCTCGAAGCCCTCACCGAGTCGCTCCGCAAGTTGGAACGTGACGAGGTCAGGATCGGCTTCGTGCATCGAGGTGTTGGCGGCATCACCGAGAACGACATCCAGTTGGCGGCGACCGCCAACGCCACGATCATCGGTTACGGCGTGCGGCCCGACCGCAAGGCCCGCGATCTCGCCGATACGGAGAAGGTCGAGATCCGCACCTACGAGATCATCTACCACCTGCTTGAGGACATCGAATCGGCGATGGTCGGTCTGCTGGCGCCCGAGTTCGAAGAGGTCGTCACCGGCGACGCCGAGGTGCGCGAGATCTTCTCGGTGCCCCGTATCGGCAAGATCGCCGGTTGCTACGTCCTCAATGGTGTCATCACCCGCAACTCCAAGGTGCGCTTCATCCGGGAAGGGACGATCATCTGGAAGGGCACGGTCCAGTCGCTCAGGCGCTTCAAGGACGATGCCCGTGAGGTCGCCGCCGGCTACGAGTGTGGCATCGGCCTGTCGGACTTCCAGGATCTGCGCCCCGGCGACATCATCGAGACCTACGAGGAGCGCGAGATCGAGCGCACCCTCGAAAACCTCGGCAGCTGATGGGCAAGGGCCGCGGCCGGCACAACCAATCCGGCGCTCCGGGAACGCACACAGCCAAAGTAGGCGAGTTGATCCGTCGGGTCATCGCGTCCGAACTTGAGTACATCGAGGACGAACGGCTCGATCTCGTGTCGCTCACAGGTGTCGACGTCGACCGTGATCTCCACAAGGCGGTGATCTACTTCACGACCTTCGACCGTGACGGCGATCCCGAAATCGACGAAGCATTCGAGGAGTATCGCGGCCGACTGCGCCATGCGGTGAGCCAGGGCACCCAGTTGCGTCGCGCACCCGAATTGGAGTTCCGCTCGGACTCGACGCTGCGCTCTGCGGCGCGCATCGAGGCGATCTTGCGCCAGGAAGCCGAGCGCCCACCGGTGCCGGATCTCAATCCCGGCGATGCCAGCGAGGCTGGGGATGGGCGCGAAGGCGAGTAGCGCCGGTCCGCACGGTGTCGTCGTGATCGACAAGCCGGCGGGCTGGACCAGCCACGATGTCGTTGCCAAGTCCCGCGGCGTGATCGGCACCCGGAAGGTTGGCCACTCGGGCACGCTCGATCCCGACGCAACCGGCGTGCTGGTGCTCGGCGTGGGACATGCGACCCGCCTGCTGCGGTTCCTCACCGAGCTGCCGAAGTGCTACGAGGGCGAGATCGTGCTCGGGACGGAGACGACGACGCTTGACGCTGCCGGCGAGATCACCGCCACCCACGACATGTCGGCGGTCACCGACGATCAAGTGCGTGCTACTGCCAACCACCTCACCGGGGATCTGTTGCAGGTGCCGCCGATGGTCTCGGCGATCAAGATCGACGGCAAGCGGCTTCACGAAATGGCCCGTGAGGGCAAGGAGGTCGATCGGCCTCCGCGTCCGGTGCGGGTCGATCGCTTCGAAGTCGAGCCAGTTGAGGGAGAGCGGGGTTTGTGGCGCTGTGTCGTCGACTGTTCGTCGGGGACCTACATTCGCTCGTTGGCGGCCGATCTCGGCACTGCGCTCGGCGGGGGTGCACATCTGCGCTCGTTGCGACGCACGTCGGTGGGTGGCTTCACGCTCGACGATGCCGGCACGATCGAGTCGCCGACGCTGTTGCCGATCTCAGCAGCGGTTCAGCACCTTGAGTCGGTCCTCGTCGATGACGACACTGCCGTGCTGGTGGGCCACGGCCGCGTCCTTCCGCTTGAACGGTTGCGGGTCTCCGGTGCGGGGCCGTGGGCGGTGCTGAGCAAAGATGGGGCGCTCCTGGCGGTGTACGAATCGCATTCCCAGGGCGGGAAACCGACCGTGGTGATCCCCCGGTAGCGTTTCTCCAGATCCCCCGACCCTGAGGCGCCATGGAACTCCTGCACGACCGCCGTGATCGACTGGCCGACGACACCGCCGTCGCGGCCACGATCGGTGTGTTCGACGGTGTGCACCTTGGTCATCAGGAGGTCTTCCGGCAGGTCCGAGCCGCCGCCGACCGACTCGGAGTGCGTTCGGCGGTTGTGACCTTTGACGGCCACCCGGCCCATGTGGTCCGTCCGGAGAACGCGCCGAAGCTGCTCACCACGCTCGACCAGAAACTCGAGTTGATCGAGGTGCAGGCTATAGATTGTGTGTACCTGATTTCCTTTGATGGGGCTCGGGCGGCAACACCCCCTGACGTGTTTGTGCGGGAGGTTTTCGTCGAGGCGCTGCACGCCAAAGCGATCGTCGTTGGTGAGGACTTTCACTTCGGTGCAGGTCGCTCCGGCGACGTCGACGGCATGGCCCAGATGGGTGAGGAGTTTGGCTTCGAGGTTCACCCGCTCGAGTTGATCCGTCACGACGACGAGGCTCGGGAGCCGGTGTCGTCGACTAAGATTCGGCGAGCTCTCGCCGGGGGCAATGTCGCCTACGCCGCGTCGATGCTCGGTCGCCCCTACGAGGTCCGCGGGGTCGTCGAGGCGGGGGATCAGCGAGGTCGTCAGATCGGCTTCCCGACGGCGAACATCCCGGTCCCGAACGTGATGGCGTGGCCCGCTGATGCGGTGTACGCCGGCTGGTGCACTCGTGAGAACGGTGAGCGCCACCAGTGTGCGATCAATATCGGTCGCCGGCCCACATTCTACGAGCATGCTGAGCAGTCGCTGCTCGAGGCGCATCTCATCGATTTTGATGGTGATTTGTACGGCGAGGAAGTTGCAGTCGCCTTCGTCGACTTCCTGCGTAGTGAGCGCAAGTTCAACGGGCTCGAGCAGTTGTCCGAACAACTCAAGGTCGATATCGACGACGCTCGAGCGGTGTTGCGACGCATGTCGAACTGATCCAACCAATCAGCAGAAAGAAGCCTGGATCGATGTTCACCGGTTTGGTCGAAGAGGTCGGCACTATCCGCTCCGTCGCGCCTGTCGGTGAGGGCGCCCGCGTGACGATTGCGGCGTCGACCGTGCTCGACGACGTGGAGATGGGGGCGTCGATCGCTGTGAATGGGTGCTGCTTGACCGTCGTCGAGTGGGGTGACGACTGGTGGTCCGCCGACGCCGTACCCGAAACGATAGATCGCACGAACCTCGGCGGCCTTGCGCCCGGCGATCCGGTCAACCTCGAGCGCCCACTTGCCGCCAACGGCCGCTACGGCGGCCATGTCGTCCAGGGTCATGTCGACGGCACGGGTGAGGTGCAATCGATCGGAGAGCTCGACGATGGCTCGTGGCGGTTCACCTTCACGCTGCCGTCCGAGCTTGCGAACTATGTCGTCGAAAAGGGGAGCATCGCTGTCGACGGCATCAGCCTCACTGTTGCAGCGGTTACGCCCTCCACCTTCTCCATCGCGATCATCCCGCACACCTTTGCCGTGACGGCGATGGGCCAGCGCAACGTTGGCGATACCGTCAATCTCGAAGCCGACGTGCTCGCCAAGTACGTGGAGCGTCTCGTCTATCCCACGCAGTGAAGAGCCCCATGCCTGACTTCGCTTCCATCTCCGCTTCGCTAGACGCGATCGCCGCTGGATCTCTCGTCGTGTTGGTCGACGATGACTCCGAAACCGCCACGGGAGCGCTGGCCGGTGCTGCGCAGTTCATGGATGCCGAGAGGCTCGTGTGGCTGAGCCGCCGGGTGACCGGTCTCATCGGCGTCCCGATGTCGGTCGACCGGGCAGACGAGCTCGAGCTCGACCTCATGGTAGCCGAGGACGAAGCCACCGGTCGCAGGGCGTTCACCGTCTCGGTCGACCTCATCGAAGGCAACACCATCGGGTCCTCGCCAGCCGATCAGGCTCGCACCATCTCCGCCCTGGCCCGCGCCGAGGTCGCCGCCGGTGATTTCGCTCGTGCTGGCCATGTCTTCCCGCTGCGGGCCCGCGACGGTGGCGTGCTGAAACGGGCCGGGCACGCCGAAGCGGTGGTCGATCTGTGCCGTCTTGCCGGTCTCAGCCCGGTCGGGGTCGTGGCCGACCTCGTGAGCGCCACGGGCGGCATGATGCCGCTCGACGACGCAGCCGCGTTCGCCGCCGATAACGATCTGCTGCTCGTGTCGATCGCCGATGTCGTTCGTCACCGGCGCAAGAGCGAGATCTTGGTCGAGCAGATGGGCGTGGCTCGGGTACCGACCAAGCACGGCGACTTCATGTGTCATGCCTACCGTTCGGTGCTCGATGGTGTCGATCACATCGCGTTTGTCATGGGCGATGTCGATGGTGGCGATCCGCCGCTCGTGCGGGTCCACAGCGAGTGCCTCACCGGTGACATCCTCGGCAGTCTCCGCTGTGACTGCGGTCCTCAGCTTGATCTGGCCCTCCAGAAGATCGCTCACGAGGGTCGAGGCGTTCTAATCTACCTTCGGGGTCATGAGGGTCGCGGCATCGGCATTGGCCACAAGATGCGTGCCTACGCCCTGCAAGATCAGGGTCTCGATACGGTCGAGGCCAACGCTGCGCAGGGTCTCCCGGTCGACTCCCGCGAGTACGGCGTGGGAGCGAACATGCTCGCCGATCTAGGCGTGAGTCGCTTCCGCATCATGACCAACAACCCGGCGAAGCTCACCGGCCTCGATGGCTATGGGCTCGAGATCGTCGATCGGGTGCCGGTCGAGATCGCGTCGAACCCGGAGAACGAGAAGTACCTCGAGACAAAGCGAACCCGCATGGGTCACGCGCTGTCGGAGGCTCCTGAAACCGAGGCCGACTGATCTCGAGGCGCGCCGGCCGGTTCGGTGCGCGTGTCTGGGTGATCAGGCCCGGTCGAGGAGCGAGGCCGTGAGCCGCTCGGCCTCACGGGCCCGGAATGCGGCGTTGATGCGCTGACGTTCGAGGTGCTGCTCGACCTGCTTGCCGGCCTGCGGGATCGGGTGCTCGTCGAGGAAGGAGGCGACGGCCTCGACGAAGTCGGGTTCGTCGAGGGCCGTGATGCCGGACAGCATGCGTGGGATCGAGTTCGACGGGAAGCGTTCGTCGAGATCGTCCCAGTTGGTGGTGACGAAATCCCACACCCGTCGGGCGACCGCTCGGCCCCCGAGCGCACGGGCGATTAGGTACGGGGCGTCTTGGGTGCGTACGGTGCCGTCGGCGATGTCGCCGAGGAGTCGCTCGACGAGTTCAAGCGAGCGGAAGCCGGCGAGCGCCCGCTGGTTGCGGATCTCGGTCACGGGATCGGTCGCATCGAGCCAGGCGGCGCGGATCGTGTCGAACTCGGCCTTGCCGCCGTGATGGGCGACGACGGTGAGTGCGGCGGCGCCGAGTGACGCATCGGGGTGCTCGACGGCGTCCTTTGCGGCGGCGATCACCTCGAGGTCGTCTCCGGCAGTGCCGAGGAGGCGCACGAGCGTGGCCCGGAGTTCGAGCGTGCGGTCGTCGTCGTCACCCGGCTCGAAGCCGATAGAGGCGAGGGCCGGACCAGCGAGTTCGCGGATAGTGCCGGCGAGTACGTCGGCGGCTGTGCCTTCAACGAGACGGTCGAGACCGTGCAGCCCGGTCGCAAGGGCCTGCCATACGTTGAGGTCGTCCTCCCCGGCAAGCGCTCGGGCGAGGCGCAGGAAGTCGGCAGCTGACAGCGACCCGGCCACGGTGAGCGCCCACGCATCGTCGACAAGGCTGTGGCGTTCGGTTGGGGTGCGATCGCCGGGGCCACTCGCTTCGAGGTCGGCAAGGATCGCCTCGTCGATGGCGGCGCGAAAGAAGCCGGCAGCGCCGGCGTTCACGGTGGTGGGGGTGCCGGTGATGCCGGTGAGCAGCATCGACCGCTCGGTGAGCAGCGCCGAGGTGGTCTCACCGTCGTGACGGATGACCAGCGGCACCGACCAGGTGCGGTTGTCGGCGACATCGGGATTTAGGGTGAACGCCCGCTGCTCGACTCGAAGGCCATGCGCGGTGGCGGTGGCGGTGATGATGGGATGACCGCCCTGGTAGATCCATTCGTGCATCAGCGACTGCACGGGCTGACCCGTGACCGCCTCGAGCGAGGCCCACAGGTCGGTGGTCTCGGTGTTCGCGTACGAGTGGATGTCGAGGTAGTGGCGCACACCGTCACGGAAGACCTCAGCGCCGAGGTACTGCTCGAGCATGCGGACGACGGAGGCACCCTTTTCGTAGGTGAGGAGGTCGAACATCCCCTCGGCTTCTTGTGGGGTGACCACCGGGAATTCGATCGGACGGGTCGAGGCGAGGGCGTCGACGTCGAACGCCGCCGATCGGGCTCGCGCGAACGTATCCCAGACTCGCCAGTCGGGCCGGTAGGCGTCGCTGCAGCTCGTCTCCATGAACGTGGCGAATGCCTCGTTCAACCAGATCCCTTCCCACCACTGCATCGTGACGAGGTCGCCGAACCACATGTGCGCGAGTTCATGGTTGATGACGTCGGCGGCACGCTGGAGCTCGGGCTGGCTCGCGTCGGCAGGGTCGATGATCAGCAACACCTCGCGGAACGTCACGCAGCCGAGGTTTTCCATCGCACCGAACGCGAAGTCGGGGATGGCGATCAGGTCGACCTTGTCGGAGGGGTAGGGGATTGCGTAGTAGTCGGCAAACCAGTCGAGGGCCGCAGCGGCGACATCGAGGGCGAATGAGGTGCGGTCGCCCTGACCGGGGCGGTGGACGACACGGATGGGCACATTGCCCGCATGGACCGGTTCAGTGGCCTCCAACGGGCCGACGACAAAGGCGACGAGATAGGTCGACATCGTCATCGTCGGGGCGAACTGAATGCGGCGACGGCCATCGTCGAGCGTGGTCTCGGCGACCTCGCTCGTGTTGGTGACGGCGAGATGGTCGGCATCGACGATCAGCGTTGTCTCGAAGGTCGCCTTGTACTCGGGCTCGTCCCAGCACGGGAAGCAACGGCGAGCGTCGGTCGACTGGAACTGGGTGGTGGCGATCGTGTGCTCGGCGCCGTCGTCGGCGGTGTACGTCGATCGATAGAAGCCGTGAAGTTGATCGTTGAGGATGCCGTCGAACGTCACCTGCACGGTGGCGAGGCCTGCGGCGACCTCACCGTCGAGGGTGAGCGTGAGCCGCTCGGTGTCGTCGTCGAGCGTGGCGGCAGCAGTGCGGGTGGTGCCGTCGATCACGACCGACGCCGAGTGGATTGTCAGCTCGATGCTGTTGAGCACGAGGCTTGAGGTCGGCTCGAGGATCTCGACATCGATCTCGACGGTGCCGGTGAAGGTGTGGGCATCTAGGTCCGGTGCCAGCTCGAGCCGGTAGGTGGACGGGACGGCGAGGCGGGGGAGGCGTGGATCGGTCACGGAGTGGAGGCTAGCGAGACGGCGAGGCCGACGATGAGGCCGCCCGAGCTGCCGCTCGCCGGGCGGCTGGGGCGCTAGCCTGCCGGGGTTCACCTGCGGTTGGAGCCTGAGTTGCGCGCGAATCCCGATCTTGACCTCGATGTCGTCGGGGTTGGCAACGCCATCGTCGACGTGATCTCGACGGTCCCGGAGGACTTTCTCGATCAGCACAGTCTGGTCAAGGGGGCGATGACCCTCATCGATACGGAGCGCGCCACGTCGCTCTATGCCGCAATGCCACCAGGTATCGAGACTCCGGGCGGCTCGGCGGCCAACACGATGGCCGGTGTCGCCAGCCTCGGCGGTCGGTCGATCTATATCGGCAAGGTCCGTGACGACCAGCTTGGCGAGGTCTTTGCCCACGACACCCGCAATGGCGGCGTGGGGTTCGACGTGCCGTTCGCCACCGAGGGCGAACCGACCGCCCGTTCGCTCATCCAGGTCACGCCCGACGGTGAGCGAACGATGAACACCTTTCTCGGTATCTCGGCATTCTTGAGCCCCGGTGACATCGATCAGGAGATCGTCGAGTCGGCTGCGATCACCTACTGCGAGGGGTATCTCTGGGACCGTGAAGAGGCAAAGGACGCGATTCGCCACGCCATGGCGATCGCCTCCGATGCCGGACGCATTGTGTCATTGACCCTCAGCGACTCGTTCTGTGTCGACCGACACCGAGACGAGTGGATGGGTCTGCTCGACGATCGAGTCGATCTAGTCTTCGCCAACGATGCCGAGGTCTGCTCGATGTTTGAGACCGACGACTTCGACGCCGCAGCCCGGCAGATCGCAGACATGGTGGAGGTCGCGGCGCTGACCCGAAGTGCCGAAGGGTCGGTCGTGCTCGCGAACGGCGAGCGGTTCGACGTTCCCGCCACGCCCGTCGAGCGCGTGGTCGATGCCACGGGTGCCGGCGATCTCTTCGCCTCAGGCTTCATCTATGGCCTCTCGGTTGGCGTGTCGGTTGAGCGGTGTGCCGAGCTCGGGTCGATCGCAGCGGGTGAAGTCATCACGCACATGGGTCCGCGCCCCCGTGTGCGGCTCAGCACACGGATCTGAACTGCGTCGACCGGCCGCCGCGGCTGCTTGACAGGCGGATAATAGTCGTTATTATCAGAAGCGATGGCTGCCACCGACGCGCTCCACACCAGCGACGACATTACCGACCGCCTGCTCACGGCAGCGATCGAGGTGTTCACCGAGCGCGGTATCGAAAAGGCCGGCGTGGCGTTGATCGCCCGTCGAGCTGGGCTGACGACCGGTGCGATCTACAGCCGCTGGGAGGGCAAGCAGGATCTCCTCCTCGACGCACTCGACGTCGTCTTGATGCAGCAGATCGCCCAACTCCTCGCCGTCGGCCCTGATGCCAGCGCAGCCGATGTGCTCGGTTCGCTCGGCGCCGACCTCATGAACCGGGAGTTCGCCGGTGATGCACTCATGCTCGAAGCCCTGGTCATGGCCCGACGTGACCCGGTCTTCCGCACGACCCTCCGCGACCGTATGGCCGACGAGGAATCCCACCTCGCCACCCTGATCGACAACGGCAAGGACGCCAGCATCATCGATCCCGCGCTCTCCACCTGCGCCATCCTGACCCTATGCCAGGCGATCTCGCTTGGCTTCGTGGTGATGGGCGCCATCGAGAAACCGACTGCTGACGCCGACGAGTGGAACACCGTCATTGATCGGCTGGTCACGGCGGCCTTGCCCGCCACCGACCCTGCCCTCTATCGACCCTGACCCTGACCACGAGGACCTCTCATGACTACCGCTGAAGGCAGCAAGCACACCGCCGAGCGCAACAACTTCGACGATGCCAACGACGTCGATCGCATCATGGAGATCGCGCAAGCGAACGACAATCCTCATGAGTTGATCCACCTCGTGCAGGACAACGCCGACGCGATTTTCACCTGGAACTACGACAAGGGTGAGCGGGCCAAGCTCGACAAGCTCTACGAGAAATCCAAGACCAGCCAGTGGAACGCCACCACCGACCTCGATTGGTCGATCGAGGTTGATCCCTACGAGGCGCTCAACCTCCAGCTCGAACTCCAGATGGATCCGTCCAACGTGGAGGATCCCGATTCGCCGCTCTACTCGTGGGGCGACAAAGAATGGCGTGAGTTCGGTCTCCAGTCGGCCAAGTGGCGCCTGAGCCAGTTCATGCACGGCGAGCAGGGCGCGCTGCTGTGCACCGCCAAAATCGTCGAGACCGTTCCGTGGATCGACGCCAAGTACTACGCCGCTCAACAGACCGTCGACGAGGCCCGCCACGTCGAGGCCTTCGCTCGGTATCTCAACGAGAAGCTTGACGGTGGTTACCCCGTCAACCCGCACCTGCGGCTGCTGCTCGACGACATCATCAACGATTCCGACTGGGACATGACCTACCTGGGCATGCAGATCATGGTGGAAGGTCTGGCCCTGGCGGCGTTCGGCTTCATGCACGACCTTACTGAGGAACCGCTGCTGAAGAAGATGCTCCGCTACATCATGAGTGATGAAGCCCGTCATGTGGCCTTTGGTGTCTTGAGTCTCCAGGAGGTGTATCAGGACATGACCCTCGCCGAGATCCAGCATCGTCAGGAGTTCGCCTTCGAGGCCGCCCTGCGCATGCGCGACCGCTTCCTGCAGCAGGAAGTCTGGGAGTACATGGGGGTTGACAGCCGGGTCATGTGCGAGCGACTCCTCAACGCTCCGGAGGAAACCAAAGTCTTCCAGCGGATGCTGTTCTCCAAGATCGTCCCGAACTGCCGCAAGCTCGGCCTACTCGATGCTGGCGAGGGCTGGCTGCGTGAAAAGTTCACGGAGATCGGCGTGATCGAGTTCGAACACATGCCCGACACGGGCGACGAGTTCCTCGAGTACGATCTCCAAGAAGAGAACTTTGAGGACAAGGCGCAGTCGATGCATGAGGCTGCTGCTACCACAGCGATGGGGAACGCCGAGGTCTGACCCCGTAGCCTTTCGGCCATGGGATACACCTGTTTCGAGATTCAGGAAAGCGCAGGCGTTGCGCACGTGATCCTCTCGCGCCCTGACGAACTCAACACGATGGTTCCGGCCTTCTGGTCGGAACTGCCGGAGATCATCGACGAGATGAGCGACTCGGGCCGGGTGCGCTGTGTCGTCGTCTCCTCGACCGGCAAGCACTTCAGCGCCGGTATGGACCTGTCGGTGTTCACCGGCGGCGACGTGTTGACCGAAGGTTCGGACGCTGCCTCCGGCGGCGACAGCAACGAGGTGGGTCGTCAGCGGGCCAACCTCCGCACGAACGCAATGCATCTCCAGCGGTCATTTTCGGCACTGGAGGAGGCCCGCATGCCCGTCCTTGTGGCGATCCAGGGTGGTGCGGTCGGCGGCGCCGTCGACATGGTCACCGCAGCCGACTGTCGCTATGCCACCGAGGATGCCTGGTTCTGCATCCAGGAGATCAACATCGGTATGACCGCCGATGTCGGGACCTTGCAGCGTCTGCCGAAGCTCATCCCCGACGGAATCGTTCGCGAACTCGCGTATACCGGTGACCGCATACCGGCGCAGCGAGCCAAGGAGGTCGGGCTCGTCAACGAGGTGTACGCCGACCAGGCCACCATGCTCGAGGACGTGCTCGGCATCGCCGGCCGTATCGCCTCGAAGTCACCGCTCGCGGTCTACGGATCGAAGCAGTCGATCGTCTACGCCCGCGATCATTCAGTGGCGGACTCGCTCAACCAGATCGCCACCTGGCAGACCGGCATGTTCCAGCCCCGGGACATGATGGAGTCGTTCCAAGCCCAGATTGAGAAGCGCGAGCCGGAGTTCGACGATCTCAACCCGGTGCGGCGAGGGCTGGCCTAGTGCTCAGCGAGGGCGACATCGCCCACGCACACGAGCGTGGCCGCGATCCAACCGCCGAGCGCACCGAAGTCGTCGTCGAGCGCGCTGCCGTCGGCGAGCCGATCCTCGTCAAGCTCGTATGAGCCCTCGTAGCTGACCTCGATTGCGAACTCGGGATCGGAGAGGTCAGCGCTATAAATGGACTCGACTGTGGGGCCGCTTCGGGTGAGTGGGTCGCGCCCGATAGGCGGTGACTCGAGGGGAAGGGAATCGAGCACCATGCTGGGGTCGGGTGTTTCAGTGAGGCGCTGGCGTCGGAGGACGATCTCGATCTCGATGCGCGGCGGTTCGGTGAATTCCTCCTCGACATACCAGCTGCGGTACGCCGTCTGGCTCCAGGTCGGCCAACTGCAGGTGATGTCGGCCTGCACCCGGGGCGGTTGCCCTTCGCCTGGCAGCCCGTAGGAGGTCTGCCACATCAGATCGCCGAGGAGGACGTCGCTCTGGAAGCGTTCCTCGAAGGCCTGTCGCTCCAGCCGAGCCTGCTCGAAGGCGTCGCGTAACGCCCCGATGGCGTCGGTGAAAACGTGATCAAGCATCAACGAACCCTAGTAGCCGGCGCCGACGTCGACGGGGCCGATCAACTCGTCGCCGGCGATCCAGCGGCCGACGTTGACCCGCACCCGGTCGGCGATCAGCGGGAGGCCCATCTCGGGGGTGTTGCCCACGTGCGGGGTGATAACACAGTTGTCGAGTTCCCAGAGCGGGTGGCTGTCGGGAAGGGGCTCGGGGTCGGTGACGTCGAGCACGGCGCCGGCGATCATGCCCTCGCGCAGTGCAGTCACGAGGTCGTCGGTGACGACGTGACCGCCGCGACCAGCATTGCAGAGCCACGCATCGCTGCGCATCGCTGCGAGCGTCTCGGCATCGACGATGTTGCGGGTCTCATCGGTGAGGGCGAGGGCGACGATGACGGCGTCGGCATCGGCGACGGCCTCGTGGAGGCGGTCGGTGGTGAGGGTGCGAGCAGCGCCGGGGACGGGGTCGGCGCTTCGTCGGACGACGGTGACGTCGCAGCCCCATGGCCCGATGAGTTCCATGAAGGATTCGGTGATCCCGCCGCCTCCGAGGATGGTGAGTTTCGCTCCGAGCAGGTTCTTGCCGTCCTGCACCGGCCAACTCGACGCCCGCACATAGCGGGGGATGTCGCGAACTGCCGTCAACAGGGCCGTCATGATCCATTCCGCCACGGGCGGGGCGTAGACCCCTTTGCCACAGGTCCATGTGTGGTCGTGGTCGAGGTGATGCTGGAAGGTTTCGATCCCCGCATAGGGAAGCTGGATCCACTCGACGCCGGGGCCGGCCTCGATGATGTTCGGGAACGCGTCGGCGGCGGCGGGATCGGCGAAGATGAGCGCGCTGGCCTGCTCGATCGGGACGACGGTGCCACCTGCAGCCTCGACGGCCTCGACCATGACGGCGTGCATCGCCGGGCGGGTGCTGGGTTCGACGGCGATCAGGTGACGTTCCGGCACGGACGAGGACGCTACCGCGAGGAGCGAATGCCCGCGACAAATGCCTCGCCAGACCATCCCCGACCGAAGGCGCTCGCTGCGCGCAAGATGGCGATATGCACAACCCCGAATACGACAGCGCCGACGAGTTCGGCGACGGTATCGATTGGGGCGACGAGCCTGAGATCGACGGTGCCGCCTCCTGCAACCGCGAGAACCCCGAGGAGTGCGAGGCCTGCCAGTAGGCCAGAGTGTCAGTCGATCCCGTACTGACGATCGCCAGCGTCACCCAGCCCCGGAACGATGAATCCCACCTCGTTGAGATGCGAGTCGACTGCAGCAGTCACCACCCGGTCGAACGCGCCGGAGGTCCGGAGTGCCTCGATTCCCTCCGGAGCAGCGAGCAAGCAGATCAGCGTGACGGTGCCTGCGCCAGCCTTCTGAACCTGCTCTGCTGCGTAGATCGCCGAGCCGCCCGTTGCGAGCATCGGGTCGAGCAGATGGGCGGGGCGGCCCTCAAGCGCAGGGATCGTGTTCATGTACACGGTCGGCTGCAGGGTCTCCTCGTCTCGTCGCAGTCCGAGGAAGCCCGTCTCCGAGCCCGGGAGCGCTTCCAGCCCGGCGTCGAGCATGCCTAGGCCAGCCCGGAGGATCGGGATAAGGACGGGCTGGTCGACGAGTTCGATCCCGTCGGCTGGCCCCATCGGCGACTCGACCGTGACCGGCGTGGTCGGGATCGAACGGGCAGCCTCGAAGATCAACGCCCGAGCCACTTGGTGGAGGAGCTGACGAAAGCGGCGGCGATCGGTTGCGGCATCACGGAGTTCTGTGAGCTGGGCTGCGACCACGGGATGTTCGAGAACGTCGACGTGCACGTCACGAGCATGCCACGGTCCACCGTCCGAGTTTCAGTCAGAGTGGCAGCTCAACCTGCCAGGCCTCGAGCGGTGCGTAGTGGGGCTTGATGATCTGCTCGATGATCTGCAGCCGATCCCGGAACGGAAGGAAGCTCGACTTCATTGCGTTGACCGTGAGCCAACGGAGCCGAGCCCAGTCGTACCCGAAGGCGTCGACCAGCGCTGCCATCTCCGAGCTCATCGTGACACCTGACATCAGGCGGTTGTCGGTGTTGACCGTGACCCGGAAGCGCAGCGCCACAAGCTTGTCGATCGGGTGGTCCTCGATGCGCTCGACCACACCCGTGTTGACGTTGGAGGTGGGGCACACCTCGAGCGGTATGCGAGCATCGCGCAGGAAGTGGCTCAACCGGCCGAGCTGGGACTCACCGCCGGGCGTGGTGGTCCAATCCTCGACAATGCGGATGCCATGGCCCAACCGTTCGGCGCCGCAGTACTGCACGGCCTTCCAGATCGAGCGGGGTCCGTAGGCCTCGCCGGCGTGGATCGTGACGTGGAAGTTTTCTCGTTGGCAGTACTGAAACGCCAACAGGTGGTCGTCAGGCGGAAATCCGTCTTCGGGGCCGGCGATGTCGAAGCCGACAACACCGTGATCACGATGGCGGATGGCCGCCTGGGCGATCTCGAGGCCTCGATCGAGATGGCGCATCGCCGAGCAGATGATGCGGATCGTGAGGTCGGTTCCGCTGGCGCCGGCCTCGAAGCCGGTGATGACCGCCTCGATCACTGCATCGAGCGAGAGTCCCCGCTCGGTGTGTAGCTCTGGCGCGAACCGAATCTCGGCGTATACGACGCCGTCGGCGGTGAGATCCTCGGCGCATTCACGGGCGACTCGTTCGATCGCCGGGGCGGTCTGCATCACGCCCACGGTGTGAGCGAACGTCTCCAGGTACAGGGTGAGGTCCTTGCGGTTGGCGCCTCGCAGCATCCATGCGGCGAGTTCGTCGGCGTCGGCGGTGGGGAGATCGGCGTAGCCGGTTTCGTCTGCAAGTTCGATGATCGTCGAGGGGCGCAGGCCGCCGTCGAGGTGGTCATGGAGCAGGACCTTGGGTGCTCGGCGGATGCGCTCAAGCGTGGGGGGCCCGACGTCCGGGCCGTTCAGGGGGGTTTCCATACCTCAGATTATCGCTGGGGGTAGGGTCCCGGAATGTCGATGCGGCGCAGTCTTCTCGGCGTCGTCCTGGTCTCCGCCATGGCCGCGTCGAGCTTCTCCATCTTTGCGATCGCTGTGCTGGCTTCGCCGATCATCGACGACCTCGGGATCAGCCGGACCCAGCTCGGCCTCATCGTTTCGGTCAACACCGGCCTCGGGGCGCTCTCGGCGCCCCTTTCGGGTCGGTTGACCGACCGCATCGGGCCGCGGCGCGCCGTGTTGATCCTGCTAGCGCTATCGGCCGTGTCGATGACGATCATGGGTCTGGCACGGCATCCCGGGATCCTGCTTCTCTCCAGCATCGTGGCCGGCCTGCCACATGGATGGGGCAACCCCGCCACGAATGCGCTGATCGCCTCAACCCTCGAGCCAGGTCAGCGAGGTGTGATGACCGGAATCAAGCAGAGCGGAGTGACCCTCGCCATTTTCGTCGCCGGCATTTCCCTGCCGGCGCTCGAGGGTGTCTGGGACTGGCAGGCTGCATGTCTCGTGTTCGGCGTGGTGTTCGCTGCGTTCGTGGTGATGGCCTGGATCCTCCTCCCCGCCGACGTCGGCCCGCCTCGGTCCGCCACAGTCACGGTCCATGAACGCTCACCCCTCTCGCCGTTCATCTATCGACTCGGGCTCTACGCCCTGCTGATGGGACTCGCCGGCGGCGCCATCGGCCGCTTTCTGCCCCTCTTCGCCGAGGAAAAACTTGGCTACAGTCTGGCGGTCGCCGGATTCGCCGCATCACTGTCGGGTCTGCTCGGTATGGGCTTCCGCATCGCCGCCGCTCGAATGGCCGAGACTCGCATCGCCCCGTCGGCGCTGCTGGTGCAACTGTCCTCCGTTGCGGTGGTGTCGTCGTTGCTGCTCGCCCTTTCGGTGCCGTTCGGTCGATGGCTGCTGTGGCCGGCCGTCGTGCTCTATGCGGCCGGCCACACCGCCTGGAACGCCGTGGCCAACCTGACGGTGATCATGAGGGTCGAACAACGCGACGCCGGTCGCGCGTCGGGTATGATCATCCTCGGCTTCTTGATGGGCCTGACGATCGCGGGTCCTTTGACGGGTGCGCTCGTCGACGCCACCGGCCGTTACGAACTCGTCTGGTGGGCTTCGGCAGCACTGGCGGCGGTGTCAGCTGCGGTGCTCGCCGCTCGCAGGCGGCCGCAGCATCGGTAGCAGCGCCACGCCGTCGGCGAACCGGATCGTTGTGAGCTGCTCGAACCCGTGGCGGGCGTACAGCGCTGCGCTTCGGGGCGTAGTGGCTTCCAGGTAGGCCGCAATCGATTCTGCGTCGCAGATCCGGAGGACCCGTTCGAGCAAGAGCGAGCCGAGGCCTTGCCCTCGGGCTGTGGTTCGGGCGCCGATGAACTGCAGGTAGAAGTGAGGCTCGTCCGGGTGCCACTCGGCCATCTCGATGAAGTGAGGTATTGCAGCCTCCATTCGTTCGGGAATGCCGCGCGCTCCGAAGAAACCCGACATCGCCTCGGTGTCGGTGGTGATGCCGGGCGGACTCCACAGCGCTGCGCCGAGTTCCTCGACCACATAGGTGTGCCCGTTCACTACGAAGGCGTCGTAGGCGATGGTCATGACCTCGACCATGAGGTCGTGTTCGGCGCGCCGGCCGTCGATGTCGAAGAGATGAGCGAAGATCGGGTCGGTCGCGAACGCGTCGGCGAGCGTCGCAATCGCCGTCTCGCGATCGCGTGGAGTTGCGTGCCGAGCGAGGCTCACGCGAAGCCCCGCAGCGGGAGCTCTAGGGGCCGACGCAGCCAGTTGTCGGCCGGGTAGTCGGCCACGCCGTCGATCACGTGCAGCGTGTAGGCGTGCCGACTACGGCTCGAGGTGTTGGGGGCACTCCAATGGGGGAGTGTGCCGTGCAGCAGGACGAGCGTGCCGACGTCGGCCTCGAGCGGCACGAGATCGTCGGTGGCGTAGGGCTCCGGGTCGAGGGTCTCCATCCTGGCTTCGGTGAGGTCAGGGGCCATCCGGTACCGATACTTCACCGGGATGCGGTGACCACCCGGGTGGACCCAGAGACAGCCGTTCTCTTGCGTGGCGTCCTCGATGGCGAACCAGAAGCCGATCACCGACTGGGGTTCGGTCCAGAGAAACGTGTGGTCGCAATGGAGACTGACCTCACCTCCGATACCGGGCTGCTTGAAGATGTACATCGACTGGATCAGCTGTGGGTCCCCGAAGCCGAGATCGGCGGCGACCGCTGCCAGCTGCGGTGTGCGACTGAAGGTCTCGAACGCCGGGTCGAGGTCGTGCATGGCGTGGCCGAGCTTGTTGACCGCCAGCCGCAGGGGCACGGTGAGCATTCCGTTGTCGACGGCGCCGTCCTCGAAGAACCAGCGGACCTTGTCGCCCGAGTCGAGGAACCAATCGTCGTCACCGTGAGCCTGCTCAGAGGTATCGAAGACGGTGAGGCCGGCCCCGTCGGAGGGGTCGATCTCGTCGAGGAGTTCCTCGATGTGAGCCTTCAGTTCGTCACAGCGCTCCCGTGACACGAAGTCAGGGAGGATAAGAAACCCGTCGCGTTCGAATGTTGCCAACTGCTCGGGGGAGAGCATGATCAGGTTTCGCCCTTGCGGTACGGCTGTCCGAGACTCACCGGCATGCGCAGTCGCTGGGCGAAGAAGACCAGCACGAGGAGCACGACGACATAGGGCAGCGTGTTCGACCACCAGCTGGGAACGGTGTCGGCCACGATCCACCAGAACAGCGCAGCGAAACCGAGGATGGCAGCAAGGATCGTGTCGGTGCGGTTCTTGCGGCTGAAGGCCCAGATGCCCACGGCAGTGAAGGCGATTGCGTTCACCAGCAACATGGCGTGAGACGCCGTGCCGTCAAGATCGCGAAGATCGAGACCGAACACGTAGCCAAACAGCAAGGCACCGAGCAGCACGCCACCGGGACGCCAGTTGCCGAAGATCAGCGCAGCGAGACCGATGAAGCCTCGACCGGCGGAATTGCCGCCCTGGAACAGGCCCGACAGCTCTGTGGAGATGAAGGCACCACCAAGGCCGGCGAGGCCACCGGACATGATCACGGCGATGTACTTGTACCGGATGATGTTGATGCCCTGAGCCTCACCGGCCGAGGGCATCTCGCCACAGATCCGCACCCGCAAACCGAAACGGGTACGCCAGATCACAAACGCCGTGATCGGCACCAGGGCAATGGCGATGATCGCAACCCAGCTCGTGCCCCGCAAAAGACCGCGAGACAGCTGAGCGATGTCGGAGAGATACCAGATCTCCCATTGGCTGATCGTGAGCAGCCAGTCAGGTGATTCCCATCCGAAGATGGTGCCGCCCGCAAGGAAGGGGACGTCCCAGTCGCCAACTGCGCTGGTGCGCGGCGAAGTGGTGGGGGAGTCCCAGATCTCCTCAGACAGATATCTCGTGATCGCAGGCGCCAAGATGTTGATCGCCACGCCGGAGATGATGTGGTCAACCTGGAAGGTCACCGTCGCGATTGCGTGGAGCAGGCCGCCGATCATGCCGCCGGCGATGCCAATGGCCAGGCCCCACCAGGCGCCGTAATTGATCGAGCCCCAGGCGCCGAACCACATACCGAGGATCAACATGCCCTCGAGGCCGATATTGACGACTCCGGCCCGTTCGGAGAAAAGGCCACCGAGACCAGCGAGGAAGATCGGCACGGCGAAACGGAGCATCTCGCGAGCGGTGGCGACCTGGGTGAGGCGTTCGGTATCGCTGATCGTCTGGACGAGGGTGAGCAAGAAGACGCCTAGGGCGGCATATAGCGCCCACCGGGCCCAGGCGGGCATGCGAGCGAGGGTCGCAATCATGACGGGACCACTTCTCGCTCGGTGGCCAACGCTTCGGCGGCCTCGCGCGCCTCGTCTCGTTCTCGTAACCGGTTAGCGACGCCGTAGGCGATCACAGCGCTGAGCAAGACGATGCCCTGCATGATCACTGCAATTTCTCGGGAGGCGGCTCCGGTCGAGTCGAGCACACCCGACGAAACGTCAAGGAAGGCGAACAGCAATGCGGCGAAGGCCATGCCGCCCGGGTTGTTGCGGCCGAGGAGCGCAACGCCGATGCCTTGGAAGCCGAGACCCTGGATGGGGTCGGGGGGAAACTTACCGGTGTCGGCGAGTTCGACCATGCCGATCAGGCCTGCGACTGCTCCCGACAGCATCATGGCGGCGAGCACCATGCGCTTCGGCGGGACGCCTCCCGCGCGGGCGGCGAACGGGTTGATGCCGCTGGCCCGGAGGTCAAAACCGAAGCGGGTGCGGTTCAGCAGAACGTAGTAGGCGATACCGACGAGAACGGCGACGAGGAACATGCCGGTGAGGTCCTTGCCCTGGCCAACCTCTCTCGT
>CAJWHS010000009.1 GCA_913041415.1 uncultured Acidimicrobiaceae bacterium
CGACACCGTGCTGGTGAACTCCAACTTCACGTACGGCGTGCGTACCGATGCGCGGCGCGGCTGGCTCGACGGTGTTGTCGATGTCTGTGAGGCCGAGGATCGCCCCTGGGTGTTGTCGCGCCATGTCGCCGAGCGAGGCCGGGTGTCGTATCCGGTGAGCGATCGTCCGGTCGACGAACTGCTGGCCGGAGCCGGCCACCTCGTCAGCCGCTTCAGCACCGTGGCCCTCGACGCCCTGGCCTCCGGGGTCGAGTTGGCGTACCACAACCCACACGGCGAGCGGGAGCCCACATTCTCCGAACCGATGGGCGGTTTCACGGTCACTCGGTCGAGCGAGGAACTCCGGGCCGTGCTGCACGAGTCGCCCCGTGCCCGTGACGACGTGCGAGCCGGAGCCGAGGCGTTCCTCGGTCATCACGTCCTGCTCGATTCGTCGACCACACCCGCCGAACGGGCGGCGGCGATTGTCGCCGACGCCATCGGCTAGCGACCCTGCGCGAGGCCGCGCTCGGCCCGAGCAAGTAGACCTTCGCCGTAGCCCGACTTCAGCAGAGGTATAGCGAGATCCTTCAGCTGCTGGGCGGTGATGAAGCCCATCTCGTACGCGACGTCCTCGGGCGAGCCGATCTTGAGTCGCTGACGGGTCTCGAGCACCCGGACGAACTCCGACGCCTCGACCAGCGAGGCGAAGGTGCCGGTGTCGAGCCACGCAAGCCCTCGGCCCATCTGCACGACCCGCAGTTCACCTCGGTCGAGGTATGCCTGGTTGACCGCCGTGATCTCGAGCTCACCTCGTGCCGATGGGGAAATGGACTTGGCGATGTCGACCACTTCGCCATCGAAGAAGTAGAGGCCGGTGACAGCCCAGGTGCTCTGAGGTTGTTCGGGCTTTTCCTCGATACCCGTGGCCGTACCGTCGTCGCCGAAGGCCACGACGCCGTAGCGTGCGGGATCGGGGACTTCCTTCGCGAACACGCGCGCCCCGGAGGGGGCCTCGGCTGCAGCGAGGAGAAGTTCGCGAAGACCGCCGCCGTAGAAGAGGTTGTCTCCGAGGATCAACGCACAGCCGTCGCCTTCGAGGAACTCCTCGCCGATGATAAACGCCTCGGCGATGCCGTTGGGTTCGGCCTGGGTGGCGTACGAGAGCTTGACGCCCCACTGGGAGCCGTCGCCGAGCAGGCGTTCGAAGGCCGGGCGGTCGACCGGCGTCGTGATGATCAAAATCTCCCGTAACCCGGCCAGCATCAGCACGGACAGCGGGTAATAGATCATCGGCTTGTCGAAGACCGGCAGCAGCTGTTTCGAGGCGCCGAGCGTCAGCGGGTGCAGACGGCTTCCGGTACCACCGGCCAAGATGATGCCCTTCTGCATGCTTCTGTCCTAGTCGCTGAGGGCCTGGATCTGCTCGATCACGGCTGGGAGCGAGGTGCGCCACCCAGGGAGCCGGATGCCGGCGGCGTCGGCAATCGCAGTGCTGTCGAGTCGACTGTTGGCCGGACGGGGCGCTCGGGTTGAGTACTCGGTGGTGGCGATCGCCTCGACCTCAACATCGATCCCAGCCGCTTCGACGATGCCGACAGCGAACTCGTGCCAGGTCGCCTCTTCGGTGCCGGCGAGATGGAACGTGCCGAGGTGGTCGGTGTCGACCAGTCGGAGGAGCGCATCGGCCAGGTCGTGGGCGCTGGTCGGGCAGCCGACTTGGTCGGCGACCACTCGCATGTCGGCGTTGTTGGTCGCGAGTCGCAGCATCGTTTTCACGAAGTTGTGGCCGTGGGCGCTGTAGAGCCATGAGGTGCGGAGGATGAGGTGATTGTCGATCTGTGCTCGGATAGCTGCTTCGCCGAGTGCCTTGGTCCGGCCGTAGTGGCCGAGCGGCGCAGTGGCATCGTCCTCGACATACCAGCCGCCCTTCGCGCCGTCGAAGACGAAATCGGTCGAGAGATGGATGAGGCGTCGCCCGAACCCTGCAAGCAGGCCAGCGCCGCCTTCGTTCGCGTTCAACGCACGCCCGGGCTCGTCCTCGGCTTGGTCAACGTTGGTGTACGCAGCGGCGTTGATGATGACCTCGGGGTCGAATTCGGCCAATGTCATCTGCACCTGGGGGAGATTGCTGAGGTCGAGTGCGGCTCGTGTCAGGATGTGCACGTCGAGATGAGCAAAACGGGCTTCGTCGACGCGATCGGCGATCGATCGCCCAAGTTGCCCTCCGCCTCCGGTGACGAGAACTCGGGTCATGCCAGCCCCAGTCGGTCACCGCCGTAAGTGCCGTCCTGGATCGGCCTCCACCAGGCTTCGTTGGCGAGGTACCAATCGACTGTCCGGGCGATACCTTCCTCGAAGGTCAGCGTCGGGCTCCAGCCGAGTTCTTGCTGCAGCTTTGAGGAGTCGACGGCGTAGCGGAGGTCGTGGCCGGGTCGGTCGGTGACCAGAGTGATGAGATCGCGCCGCGGGCCCTCCGTCCTCACGCCGAGTCGTTCGTCGACGAGGTCGCAGATTGTCTCGACGACCTGGAGGTTCGAACGCTCGGCAGCACCGCCGATCACATACGTCTCACCGACCGTGCCGGCGGTGAGCACCTGTGTGAGCGCAGCGGCATGGTCGGTGACGAAGAGCCAATCGCGCACGTTCTCGCCCGTGCCGTAGACGGGGAGCGGTTCACCGGCGATCGCCTTGAGCGTGATGAGCGGGATCAGCTTCTCCGGGAAGTGGAAGGGTCCGTAGTTGTTCGAGCAGTTGGTGATGAGCACCGGTACGCCATAGGTCTCACCCCAAGCCCGCACGAGGTGGTCAGCGGCCGCTTTCGACGCCGAATACGGCGATCGCGGGCTGTACGGCGTGGCTTCGTCGAAGGGTTCGGTTTCGTACCCGAGATCGCCGAAGACCTCGTCGGTTGAGACGTGAAGGAATCGAAAGCCGGCACCGTCGTCGCTGCGAGTTGCCATCAGCCGTCGAGACGCCTGCAGCAGCTGCATCGTGCCGACGATGTTCGTGAGCACGAACTCCTCAGGCCCGTCGATTGAACGGTCGACGTGGCTTTCGGCTGCCAGATGCATGACCGCGTCGGGCTGGTGGTCGAGGAAGGCAGCTTTGACCGCCTCGGGGTCGCGGATGTCGATCGCAAGATGGCGGTATCGCTCGTCGTTCACGACCGACTTGACCGATCCCTCCGTGGCGGCATAGGTCATCAGGTCGACGTTGATGACCTCGTGCTCGGTCTCCTGCATTAGATGACGCACGACGGCCGAGCCGATGAAACCACAGCCACCGGTGACGAGAACCCTCACGCTGTGACCTCGGCTAGGTAGGCCGACAGGGGAGCGGCGACTGCGTCCTTGTCGGACAGAACGGCGTCGGCCCGGTCGATCGGCCAGTCGATCCCGAGTTCGGGATCGTCGAACCGGATCGTTCGCTCGGCACCGGGGTCATACGGGGCATCGACCTTGTAGGTCATGACCGTGTCGTCCTCGAGTGTGCAGAATCCATGGGCGAACCCGGCGGGGATCCAGAACAGCCGGGGAGTCTCGCCGCTCAGCTCGATCGCGACGTGCTGAAGGTGGGTTGGCGAATGGGGGCGGAGGTCGAGCGCCACGTCGAGCACCCGACCACGAGTCACCCGGATCAGCTTGCCCTGGGAGGCCTCGCCGGTCTGAAGGTGAAGGCCGCGGATCGTGCCGCGCCTCGCTGACCAGGACTCGTTGTCTTGCATGATGTCGAGGTCGACCCCGAATCCGGCAAGGGTCACCCGGTTGAACGTCTCCCGGAACGAGCCGCGATCGTCGCCGTGGATGGCGAGCTCGAACTCGAGGAGTCTGGGGAGCGGTTCTCGGAGTAACTTCATCGGCGGCATCGTCGGGCGACGCACACGCGTCGGTCAACTCTGGTGAGTGTAGGAGGCCTGGGACACGTCGTCGCCGTCATGACCCAGCCCCTCCTTCCCGGGTCCTTGTCAGCGGCGAGGTTTCCTCTATCGTGAGACGATGAACGACAAGGTGCTCTCCGGTTCCGAGGCGCTCACCTTCGACGACGTGCTGGTCGTCCCCGGTTGGAGCGAAGTCCTGCCCACCGAAGCTGACACCTCCACGTCCATGGCGGGTATCGAGTTGGCCGTGCCGTTGATGTCAGCGGCGATGGACACCGTCACCGAATCCCCGTTGGCGATCGCTATCGCTCGCGCCGGCGGGATCGGGGTGCTGCACCGCAACCTCACCATCGAGCAGCAGGCCGAAGAGGTCGATCGGGTCAAGCGGGCGCAGGCCGGCATGATCTCGGCGCCGATCAGCCTCCCGCCCACCTCCACGCTTGACGATGCGGAGGCGCTGATGGCACGGCACAAGATCAGTGGCGTGCCGATCTGTGATCCCGACGGTCGCCTTGTCGGCATTCTCACCAACCGTGATGTGCGGTTCTGCACCCCCGATCAGTACTCCCAGCCCGTCACCGATTTCATGACCGCCGACGGTCTGGTCACCGCACCCGTCGGTACCAGCCTCGAGGAAGCAGTCGAGGTGCTGCACGAGCATCGCATCGAGAAGCTGCCGTTGGTCGACGACGCCGGTGTGCTCCAGGGCCTGATCACGGTCAAGGACATCGACAAGCGCATCGAGTACCCCAACGCAACCCTCGATACGAATGGGCGGCTCCGGGTCGCCGCCGCCGTCGGGGTCACCGATGTCGCCGAGCGCACCGAAGCCCTCGAGGCCGCAGGCGTCGACATGATCGTGATCGACACTGCGCATGGCCACACCCAGGGGGTCGTCGATGCGGTCCGCACCATCAAGAAGGGTTGGCCCGATCTGCCAGTCGTCGGCGGCAACGTCGTCACGCGAGAAGGCGTCGAGACCCTCGTCGAGGCCGGTGCCGATGTCATAAAGGTCGGTGTGGGGGCCGGCAGCATCTGCACCACCCGCATCGTCGCTGGTGCGGGAATGCCCCAGATGACCGCAATCCACAAATGCGTCCAGGCCGCCCGCGAACTCGGTGTCCCGATCATTGCCGATGGCGGCATCGTCACCTCCGGCGACATCGTCAAGGCGTTCGTCGCCGGCGCCGACGCCGTCATGCTCGGCAATCTGCTCGCCGGGGTCGACGAGGCACCGGGCGAGCTTGAGCTCGTCGACGGGGCGATGTGGAAGACCTATCGGGGCATGGGCTCCTCGGGTGCAATGCGAGGCCGGGCGAGTGATCGCTACGGCACCGGCCAGGCCCCCGGCAAGCACGTCGCCGAAGGCGTCGAGGGTCGTGTCCGGTACGCCGGGCCGATGTCGGAGCTCATCAGCCAGATCGTCGGTGGCCTGCGATCGGGCATGGGCTATGCCGGCGCCGCCGACCTCGACGACCTGCGCCACCGCACCAGGCTCACCCGCATCACCGGTGCCGGTCTCCGCGAAAGCCATCCTCACGACATCACCGTTCTGCGCGACGAATGAGCGTCCAAGAACGCATCGACAAGACTCTTGCCCGAGGGCAACGCCGTCTCCCCAAAGCGGCGCTGCGGCGCCGTCATGGCGAGTCCCCCACGATAGATGGCCACACCCTCGATCTTCACGTCCACGCCTACGCGTCGCTCGTCCAGGCGGCCCGAGCCCGCAGCGCAGACTCGGAGGTCACAACACAGACGATCCGCGACGGCTTCGAAGCAATGGTCAAAATCGGCTCGGGTGGTCCTGTCGCTGAGGTTTCGGTGCATGACCGCACGATCCCGGGCCCCGCAGGCAACATTCCCATCCGTCTCTACCACCCGCCCCGCACCTCAGGTCGATCCGACGCGATCGTCTGGTTCCACCAGGGCGGCGGTGTGATCGGCGGTCTCGAAACCGACCACACCCTGTGCACGATGCTCTCCGACGCCTGCCAGGCCGTCGTGATCTCGGTCGACTATCGCCTCGCTCCGGAGCATCCGTTCCCGGCGGACGTTGTCGATTCGCTCGCTGCGTACCAGTGGGTCATCGACCATGCCGACGGCCTCGGGATTGACCCCGCTCGCGTCGCCGTCGCCGGCACTTCGCAGGGAGGTAAGATCTCTGCTGTCGTGTGTCAGGAACGTCGCCGGGAAGGTCTTGCGGCACCGGTCGCCCAGATCCTGCTCTATCCGGGCCTCGACGCCACCTGGCAGGGCAACTCGCGCGACACGATGGCGGAAGCGTGGCCGCTGGGCGAACTCATACTGCAGTTCTTCGCGCTCATGGGTGGGATCACCGACGACAATGCCGATGACCGCAGGGCTAGCCCGGGCCTCGAGTCGAACCTCGCCGGGCAGCCACCTGCGCTGATCGTCACCGCTGGCTTCGACCCGCTGCGCTCGGAAGGCGACGCGTACGCGGCGGCGCTGAAGGAAGCTGATGTCAGGGTTGTGCACCGCTGCGAAGGTGAACTCACCCATTCGTTCACGGTGATGGGTGCCGTCTCGAAGGCCGCCCAGGAGGCCACTGAGCGGATCGCACGCGACGCCGCTGCGCTGCTGGCCAACGCCTGATGCCCGAGGGCGACACCCTCTTCAACACGGCCCTCACCCTTCGTCCTGCGCTATTGGGTGAGTCGTTGACCGCTGTCAGCATCCGGTCCCGAGGCATGTACCGGCTGCGGGTCGGCGACACGGTCCGTTCGGTCGAGGCAGTTGGCAAGTTCCTCGAGATCGTGGTCGAACGGGGTCTTGCGCTCCGCACCCATCTCCACATGACCGGCGTCTGGCATCTCTACGAGCAAGGCGAGCGATGGCGCCGGTCGCGTCATCTCGCCCGCGCCGTGCTCGAGACGGAGTCACACGTCGCCGTCTGCTTCGCCGCCCCCACGGTCGAGGTCGGGCCGGCGGCCGATGATCGTCTCGCTCACCTCGGCCCTGATCTTTGTCACGCCGATGTCGATCTCGATGCGGTGCTCGAACGAGTCGCTTGCTCGGACCCATCGACCGAAATCGCCGAGGTGTTGCTCGATCAGCGGCTCGCAGCGGGCATCGGCAACGTCTACAAAAACGAGGTGCTCTGGGCGTGTGAGGTCAGCCCATTCCGCCCGCTCGCCGAGGTCGACGAGCCGATGCGGCGCCGCCTGTACGAGACTGCTGCCGAGCAACTCCAGGCCAACCTCGGCCGCTGGAAACGCCAAACCCACCCGAAGGGTCTTGCGGTGTACAACCGGGCCGGTCAGGGCTGCTACCGCTGCCTCGGCCGGATTCGCACGATCGAGCACGGCGACATCGGACGACGCACCTGGTGGTGCGCCGACTGTCAGACCTGACCAGCGATCAGGCCCGGTCTCTCGCCAAACCACAGCCGCTGGCGCGGATTACTCGTGGCTGATCGCGTCGAGGACGTTCAGGCGGGCTGCTCGACGGGCCGGCACCATGGCGGCACCGATGCCGGCGATCGCAGCGATGGCGAGGTACTGCATCAGATCGGTGACTGGAATGTCGAGAGTCGAGATAAAGGCGTCGGGGATCACCTGCACCGCTGCGGCACCGAACAAGGTGCCGAGAATGAGTCCTAAGAAGCCGCCGAACACCGCGATGATTGCGCCCTCGAACAACACCATTCGGGTCATCTGGCGTGAGGTCATGCCGACCGCCCGGACGAGGCCGAGTTCTCTCGTTCGTTCGAACACGGACAATGCAAGGGTGATTGCAATGCCGAGGAGAGCGATCACGATCGCCACGAGTAACAACACGTTGATGACGACTAGGGCCTGATCGATCGAGTTCTCCTGGCGCTCCTGGAACTCCTCTCGAGAATCGACGTTGAGCTGCGGGTAGCTGTCGGTGATCGCCAGGATGGCGGCGCGCGCACGGTCATCGTCGATACCGTTGGCGGTGGTGACTGACAGGAACTGATCGCCTCCGGTTGGATACCGGTCCTGCCAGAGTTCGAGTGAGATCACCCGGTTGCCATAGATCGATGCGTCGGTGAAAATGCCGCCGACCGTCACCGTCTCGACGACCTGATCGGGGAATTCGATCTCGAACGAATCGCCGATCTCCAACAGGTTGTCAGCAGCGAAGCCTTCGTGGATCCATATCGTGTCTCGCCCGATCAACGACTCGTCGAGTTCGACAAAGTCCGGGTTGAGATGCTCGAGCGAGTTCGCGAGATCGGTAGCCGAGGAGTCCTGGACCTCTTGGTTGACGACGGTGCGGTAGGCCTCAAATGAAAAGCGGTAACGCACCACCGTGTCGGTCTCGTCGAGCATGTCGAGATCACGGGCCAGATCGGTGCTGAAGTTGAACGTTGGGTCGCCCTGGGCGTTGCCGGAGATGAACCAGTCGCTGGTGACCGAATCCGACAAGATGTCGGCGAAGGTCGCCTTGAATGACGACGCAACGACGGTGGCGGTCGAGACGAGGGCAAGGCCGATCATGAGTGCGGTTGCTGCCGATGCGGTTCGGTCGGGATTGCGACGCGAGTTCTCTCGGGCCATGCGGGCATTGGCGCGCATCGATGTCGGGAGGAAACGGCGCAGGCACGTCGCTGCGCCGAAGAGCACGACTCCGACGGGCAGCAGCGCGATCTCCGCCGTCTCGAGGGTCAAGAGGCCGGCCAGGCCCGTGAGCGCAAGCACCACACCGACGGCACCGACGAGGAAGACGAAGACCGCTGCGATCACCCGGGAGATACGCCAGCCGAGAATGAAGGACGTGTCGATGCAGCGGAGGCCAAGCGCCAGCAACCCGAGGGCAAACGTGATCGCAAATCCGAAGCCGACAACCTCAACACCGGCCGCAAACCCAGGGTCGGTGAACAGGGCAACAAACCGGATCACGAAGAGGACTGCGCACCCGATGGTCGCCGCAGCGCCGAGCAGCGTTAGCGGTACCCCGACCAGGAGCAGAAGGATCGCTAGCGGCCATCGCCCCAGAGCCCCAACGATGCCCGGCGCCCACATCGGGCTGATTGAGGCGACGCCGAGGAAAGTTGTGCCGGCGGCGACACCGAGCAGGATGAGGACCGTGCCGGTGCCAAGGTCGAGAATCAGCGACAGCAACAACAAGGCGATACCGAACGCCGCTGTCGAGTAGCGAGCAACGCCCGGATTGAGCCGACGCGAGCCGATTGTGTTGCCGAATGCGGCGATCGGGCCCAGCAACAGCACCAGCTGCCAGTTGTCGCTGATCAAGGCGAATAGCAGGATCAGCCAGGACACGATGACGATGGAGCCACCAAGCACCGTGTTGACGGCCGGCTGGCGGTGGACGAGTCGAGCGTCGGAACGCAGGGCCGCCATCGGCGAGATATCACGTGCACGGAACGACGGCACGATGGCCGACACCATCGTCACTCCGACGCCGACTATCGCGCCCCAGATGAAGGTCGCCGGCTCAAGAAGAAGATCGTTGCCCTGCGGCGCGAACTCGAACCTCGACAAGAGCCAACGCAGTGTCCAACCGAGTCCGATGCCGGTCGCGATTCCGACCACGGTGCTGAACATCGCCACGATCGCAGCCTCGCCGAGGAGGGCCGTCGTGACCTGCCGACCGGTTGCCCCGATGGCTCGGAGCAGACCGAGTTCGCGAATCCGTTGGCCGACCAGGATCGAGAAGACGTTGTAAATGACAAACGCCGACACCAACAAGATGATGAAGGCGAAGACCAAGAGGAACGTCTGGAATCGGCTGATGAAATCGTCGAAGTCCTGAGCCTGTTCATCGGCGGCCGCCTCGCTTGTGAGCGCCTCGAACCCGTCGGGCAGGGCTGCCTGAACCCGGGCCAGCAAGGTCGCAACGTCCTGGCCCTCGGCGGCGACGACGGTGAGGTCGTCATAGCCCTCGTTGCGATTCAAGATCTCAAGAGCGCTCTCGGTGTCGAAAGCGATCAGCTTGGCGCCGACCAAGGCGTTGGTCTCCGGATCGGCGAACGAGAACGTGCCGACGAGCTCGAAGCTGCGAGGGCTGTCGTTGGTGAGGACGGTATAAGTTCCGCCGATCTCGAACGTCCCGTCGGCGAAGGCATCGACATCCATCGCCATCTCGGTCGACGAGCGCGGCTCGCGGCCTTCTCGGACGAAGAGGCGGGGACTGGGAGTGTCGGACTCCCAGTTGACACCGAGGTTCGGCGGACCGAGTGTCACCTGGGCCTCCCCCTCGCCGTCGATGGCGATGGTGTTGAAGGAGATGATGCGGGGCTGGACCGCCTCGACGCCTTCGACGGCGGCGAGGGTGTCGCTGAGCTCAACGGGTACCTGCGGGGCATCGATACGTTCACCGAACGGAATCTCGCTCCGGACCTGGATGTCGAAGTTGCCCTGAATGTCATCGGCTAGGTCGCCGAACGTCGCTCGCAGACTGTCGGTGAAGACGAAGACACCGACAGTGAACATCACGCCCAGCGTCACTGCCGAGCAGGTGAGAAGGAAGCGAAAGGGCTTGGCGGTGACGTTTCGCCAGATGAGGCGGAAGCCCATCAGCCCAGGCTCTTCATCATGTCGAGCACGGCATCAGGTGTGGGCTCGCGCAACTCGTCAACGATCTTCCCGTCGACGAGGAAGATGACCCGGTTGGCGTACGACGCAGCGGCGGGATCGTGGGTGACCATCACGATGGTCTGACCGAACTCGTCGACCGCGCTGCGCATGAACGACAGGATCTCGTTGCCGGTGGTGGAGTCGAGGTTGCCGGTGGGTTCGTCGGCGAAGATGATCTCCGGCCGTGTCGCTAGGGCCCGGCTCACGGCGACGCGCTGCTGCTGGCCACCCGAGAGTTCGTTGGGGCGATGGGTGGTGCGGTTGGCCAACCCGACAGTTTCGATCACCTGATCGACCCAACCCTGATCGGGGGTCGTGCCAGCGAGGTCCATCGGCAGCGTGATGTTCTCGATCGCCGACAGGGTCGGGACGAGGTTGAAGGCCTGGAAGACGAAGCCCACGTTGTCGCGTCGCAGCAACGTCAGATCTTTCTCCGAAAGCGTCGACAGCGCCGTCTCACCGATGACGACCTCACCGTCGGTCAGGTCGTCGAGCCCCGCCATGCAGTGCATGAGGGTCGACTTGCCCGAACCCGACGGGCCCATGATCGCAGTGAAATCGCCTTTGTTGAAGGTCACGTCGACCCCGTCGAGGGCGCGGACTTCGGTGTCGCCGGATCCGTAGATCTTGGTGGCGCCGACAGCGCGCGCGGCAGGGGTGGTGGACGGGGCGTCGGTCATCTCAAGACTCCATGGGGGGATGCACTCGCGTTACGGACAACGCTAACGGGATGGATGCCGAGCCAGATCGTAGTTTTGTGTGGCCGGAGCGAGCGAGGGCCGATGATGTCTTCCTGCGTAGATTGGGGTGGTGCAGTGTCCTTCCTGTCAGGCCGAGGTTGTCGATGGCGCCCGGTTCTGTAGCGCGTGCGGCCACGAACTCGCCCGACGGGCTGACGAGCGACGGGTCGTCACCGTGCTCTTCGCCGACATCGTCGGGTTTACCGGCCTCTCGGAGGACCGCGATCCCGAACAGGTCAAGAACCTGGTCGACAGCTGTTTCGCTCGGCTCGCCGACAACATCACCTCGTTCGGCGGACGGGTCGACAAGGTTGTCGGCGATGCGATCGTGGCGCTGTTCGGCGCGCCGATCGCTCATGAGGACGACGCCGAGCGGGCGGTCCGTGCGGCGCTGCGCATGCAGGAGACCGTCGGTCGCCTCGATGCCGACGACGGTGTCGGCATCCGGCTCCGCATTGGGATCAACACCGGCGAGGTGCTCGTCGGCGCAATGACAGCCGGCGACGACTACACAGCGATGGGCGACGTCGTGAATACGGCGTCGCGGCTCCAGACCGCAGCCGAGCCGGGCACGGTCCTCGTCGGTCCCATCACCCACGAGGCCACCCAGGACTTCATCCGCTACCGGTCGGTCGGTCAGCTGCACGCGCGCGGGCGGGAGGCGCCGGTCACCGCGTACCGGGCGCTTGCCCCGTTCGGCCGTCCCGGCGAACGACGTGCGAGCGCCGAGCTGCCCTTCGTCGGGCGCGAACGAGAACTCGATCTCGTCACGCTTGCGATCACCAACGCCTACGAAACCCGCCGCGGTCTGCTCCTCGGCATCACCGGAGAAGCGGGGGTGGGCAAGTCCCGTATCGCAGGCGAGATCGCTGACCTGGCCCGCTTCGATCACGACGCGGTCGTCCTCCATGGCCGGTGTCTGCCCTACGGCGAGACCAACATCTGGTGGCCGATCGCCGAGGTGATCCGATCGGCCATCGCGCTCGACGAGTCGGCCGAGGCCGACTACGCCCGGCCGGCGGTCGCGGAGATGGTCGAACGCACCCTCGGCGATCGGGCCCAACTGCTTGATGCGCCGCGTGTCACCGACGGCATCATGCACGTCCTCGGGTACGACACGCATCTGTCCCGGCTTGCGCCCGATCGAGCGGTCGCCGAGGTCATCCGCAGCACTCGCATCCTGCTCGGCATGCTCTCTCGCAGCACCTCGTTGGTCATCTGGCTCTCCGATCTGGAGTTTGCCGATGACGCACTCCTGGCGCTGCTCGAGCACCTCATCGATCGGCTTGGTCGTCGGCCAGTCGTGATGATGGTGACCGGCATGCCGAAGCTGTTCGAACGCTGGTCGCCCGCCACCGGGCGCTTCACCCTTCTGGGCATGGCCCTCGACGGCCTCGACGAGCACGCGATGCACCTCCTTGCGGCCGAGGTCGCCGGCTCGCTTGATCTCGAAACCCGGGCGGACCTCGTCGAACGAGCGAGCGGCAATCCATTGTTCCTCGAAGAGATGGCTCGCACGCTCGCAGCAACGGGCGGCGACGACGCCGACAATCTGCCAGCCAACGTGCGCAGCGTGATCGGCGCCCGACTCGACGCGCTCGACGAACTCGCCCGCAGCGTCATCGGCAACGCCGCTGTACTCGGCCGCCGCGGCGACCGCGAATGGCTGCAGACGTTCGCCGACGTCACCATGGGCGGTGTCGACGTCACCGGGGCGGTAGCCGAACTCAGCCGCGCCGATCTGCTTGAGCTCACCACCAAGACGTGGGAGTTCCACTCAGACCTCGTGCGCGACGTCGTCTACGACCGGCTCACCAAGACACAGCGGGCCTTGAGTCACGCCGGGATCGCCGAGTGGTTGGCAGACAGAAGACCCGAAGACGTCGACACCGTTGCGTGGCACTACCGGCAGGCAGCCTCGTTACAGGAGGCCGTTGGCGGCATCGATGTGATTGGTCACGATGTTGCCTCGCTCGCCGTCGACTGGACCCTCCGAACGCTCGACGAGCCTCGTGTCCGGTCGAGCGTTGAGCGCTCCATCGAGCTTCAGACCGAGGCGCTCGCGCTCCTCGAGCCGACCGACCTGCGGCGAGCCGACCTGCTGCTGCGTCGGGCCGACGTGCGGCTCCGCGGGCTTGCGCTCGAGGCGGCCCGTACTGATCTCAATGAGGCGACAGCGCTGATGGGCGACGAGGGCGCGCTCGGCTCGCGGTTCCGCTGCGAGCTGGTTGCGTCCGAACTCGCCCAGTGGTCCGACGATCATGACGAAGCCCTCGCTCGGGCGAGCACGGCGCTCGAACTCGCCCGCGCCGACGGTGATCCGCGCCTGATCGCCGATGCGCTTCGCCGCCGCGGGATGACTCACATCTTCCAGGGTGAGCACCAGGCTGCCGAGGCGTCGGTCCGCGAGTCGTTCGCGGCCTACGAGGCGGCCGGCGACGAGATCGGGATGGCGTGGGCGCGCCAGAACCTCGCCTGGATTGCCTTCACCGAGGGGCGCATGGCCGACGCTGAGGAACGGCTGCTCGCCGCCTCTGAAGCGTTCGAACGGGCCGGCGATCTCGCCGGCAAAGGATGGTCGACCGGTCTGCTCGCCTATGTCCGCATCTACGACGGCCGTTTCACCGAGGCCGACGAACTCGCTCGTCAGACGCTCCTCGACGCACGAGAACAGGGCGACCGCTGGACGCAGGGGATGATGAACGTCGCCCTCGGCACGTCGGCACTCTGGAGCGGCCGGATCGACGACGCACTTGGGCATGCCGAGTCAGCCTTGGCGAACTTTCCTGAAGGCGCGGATTCGGTCGGCGTGGTGCAGGCGCTCGCCACGCGAGGTCGAGCGCTTGTGCGGCGCGGTCGTCTCGATCTGGGCTTTCAGTTGCTCGTCAGCGCCGAGGCAGACCACCCGTTCGGCCCGCCTAACGACGTGTTGCGCACGTCGATCGCCGCCGCATCGGTCACGGTCGGTGATGCGGCACGGGCCCAGCAATACCTGGACGGGTCCGACGAGATCGACATCGACATCGTCGGCGGGTCCGAACGCCGAGTTGCGCTCGGGCTGGCGCACCTGCAAGAAGGCGACGCCGCCGCGGCTTTCGAGATGCTCGATGCGCTTCCCGGCATCGCCGACGACACCTCGTCTCGCTGGGGATGGGCGGTCACGGCACTTGCCCGTGCTGCCACTGGGCGTTCGGTCGAGGAGTATGCCGACGCAGTGGAGACGTCGGGCCGCAGTACCTATTCCGATCGGGTTCTCGCTCGTCTCGCCGGCGCATGTGCCGCCGCCAGAGCAGGCGATGCTGCAGGCGCTGCGGTCGCGCTCGATCGGGCCCGTGCTGCGGTCCCGGCCGGCGGCGATCAGGTCTTCCCGACGATTGTCGCTGTCGCTTCGGCGGTCGTGGCCGAGAAGCTCGCCCTTCCCGAGTTGCCGGAGCGTCGAGCAGAAGCCGAGTCGGCACTGACGCGACTCGGTGTGCCTGATTCAGGCTGGTGGGCGGCGCTGCTAGCGGCGGCAGGCGTCGAGCCAGCCCGTGCCTGACACCCTTCCGGCTAGAGGCCGATGTCGATACCGAAGGCGTCGTTAAACGCAGCGACGTAATCGTCGAGCGACTCGATCGTGCCGAGCATCACCCAGTCCTCATCGCTCATTGCAGCGCGTCCGGCGACCATCTCGGCCCCGCCCCAGCTCACCTGGTAGCGCAGCTTCGGATCGTCGGTCTCGATCGCGTGACGGATCACCTCGCCGACCTCGACCGCCGGCGTCGCGTTGGCGGCACCGGCTGCGTACATCTGCAGCATGCGTTCGTTGGCGGGGCCATAGGCACCGGTTTCGTTCGGCATGTCGACGTTCTTGCCGAAAATCGACGACTGCGTGATCCCCGGCTCGACGATCGCGACGCGCACGCCGAAGCCGGCGACCTCGAGCGCCAGTTGCTCACTCACCCCCTCGAGCGCCCACTTGGCGGCGACATACGGGGCCTGTGCCACCGCAGCGAGGCGACCAGCCACCGACGTGATGTTCACGATCGTGCCGCTCCCACGTTCACGCATCTCCGGCAGCACCGCCTGGATACAGCGAGTCGCGCCACAGAGGTCGATGTTCATGACATCGAGGTAGCGCTTGGCGCTTGTCTCCTCGACGGCACCATTGCCGCCGACGCCGGCGTTGTTGATCAGATGATCGATGCGCCCCGCCCGATCGAGAATGTCCTCGAAGCCCTCGCGGACCGACTCGCCGCTGGCGATGTCGAGCTCGGCCAGTTCGATGGTGAGGCCACGCGCCTCGGCCTCGGCCAAAAGCTTCTCGGCCCGATCGATCGACCGGACCGTGCCGTAGACCGCATGGCCGTGTTCGGCCAGGTGGAGGGCCGTGGCCCGACCGATGCCGCTGTTGGCTCCGGTGACGACGGCGACAGCAGCGGGGGACACTTCGGAGTTCGGCATGCGTGCAACCTAGGGGACATCTCAGGGTCGGTTCATGTGATGGGCGAACCTCGGATACCCACGACCTGGGCCTACCATGCCCTTCGTGACTGTGATCTCGGCCGCAGGCCTCACCATGCAGTTCGGCTCGCAGCGAGCCCTCGACTCCCTCAACCTCGAGGTACCCAAGGGCGTCACCGGGCTGGTCGGCGCCAACGGCGCCGGCAAAACCACCCTGATGTCGATCGCGCTCGGCCTGCGTCCTTCGACCTCGGGCACTATCACGGTGCTCGGGCTCGACCCAACCAAGGACGCAGCCCAGCTTCGCTCGGTTGTCGGCTACGGCCCGGAGCGCAACGTGTTGCCCGAAGACATGCCGGCCTCGGATTTCGTGAAGCACCTCGCCGAGGTGCGAGGCATGCCGAAGAGCGAGGCCCGAGGCCGAGCCAGCGACGCACTGTGGCTCGTCGGACTCGGCGAAGAACGCTTTCGGGCGCTCGGCACCATGTCGACCGGTCAGCGCCAGCGCGTGAAACTCGCCCAGGCGATCGCCGCCGACCCCTCGCTCGTGCTGCTCGATGAACCGACCGACGGTCTCGACCCCGTCCAGCGCGACGAGATACTGGCCTTGATCCGTCAGATCAGCGCCGATTACGGCATCGATGTCCTCCTCTCGAGTCACCTCCTCGAAGAGGTCGAGCGCATCTGCGACAACATCGTGGCGCTCGACGCGGGACGACTCGTCGCCCAAGGCCCCTTGGCGTCACTCGTCGGCGACACCACCACGATCACGGCCGAACTCGTCGAGATCGTCGAGCGCCCCGGCGCCGTTGATGCGGTGGAGGAGCGGCTCCGTGCTGCGGGGCTCGACGTCCGCCGCGATCTCAACCAGCTTCGCGTCACCGCAGCCGACCAGCAGACCAGCCTCGACGCGATCCGCGACGCTGTCGCCGCCGAGCAGGCGCGTCTCCGGCGGGTCGTCGTCGATCGCACCACACTCGAAGATCTGTTCACGGAGGCACCGGCATGACCGCCGCCGAGATCTTCGACCGTGGGTACCGCAAGTTCGACGGCGAGCGGGCCGGTGTCGGGAAAGCCGTCCGTTCGGTCACGTGGCACACGATCCGCAGCATCCTTGGGCTCGGGCGCAAGGGTCGCCACAAGGTCTTCCCGGTCATCGTGGCGATCGTCGCCTTCCTGCCCTCGATCGGTTTTCTCGCCCTGGCCGTGCTCATCGGCGACCTGATGGAGGGGGAACTTCAGCCCGAGTACTGGGAGCTCTTCGGCCTTCCGATCGTCGCAGTGATGCTCTTCGCCACATTGGTCGCACCGGAGGCAATCGTTCGCGATCGCCGCGACGGCATGTTGCGGCTCTATCTCTCCACACCACTCACCGCGCCGACGTACCTGGCCGCCAAATTCGCTGCGGTGATGACCTCGATGGCAATCGTCGTGGCCGGGCCTGCGCTGCTCTACCTCGCCGCAAACACAATCCAGGGGCTCGGCCCTGACGGCTTCGCCAACTGGCTTGAGGTCGCCGCCAAGCTGCTCTTGTCCTCCGGGATCATCGTGGTGTTCTTCGCCGCCGTCAGCCTCGGTGCCGCCAGCGTCACCGATCGCCGGGCATTCGCCAGCGTCGCCGTGTTGGCTGCACTCTTCGGCGTGTCGATCGTCGTGAACATCTCGGTCGAGTCGGTCGGCGCCCCTCGCAGCCTGCTCGTCCTCGATCCACTGAGTGTTCCACTCGAGACGGCTGCCCGGATCTTTGGCGAGAACAGTGACGGATTCACCGATTTCGACACCGGCGAGGTCGTCCCCACGGGGCTGGTCTACGGCGGTACCGCACTGTGGATCGCCGCCGGATTCGGTGTGCTCGCCGACCGCTACCGACGGATCGGCGCAGTCTGATGTCCGACCTGCCGCCCCCGCCCCCGACCGGTCTGCCCGTGCAGCCACCACCACCAACCGGCGAACCGGTGATGCAGGTCGCCCGTCTCGTCGATGGCGGCGAGGTGATGGTCGAGGCGATCGGTGTGACGAAGTCGTTCGGCGATGTGGTCGCCGTTTCTGACGTCACCTTCCAGATCGGGTCGGGGATCACGGCCATCCTCGGCCCGAACGGTGCGGGGAAATCCACCCTCTTCCGGATGTTGTGTGGCCTCACCCCGCCTTCGCGTGGCACGGTCACCCTGCTAGGCGAGAACCCCCGCACCGATCGCGGGGTTCGTGGTCGCATCGGTCTCGCGCCGCAGCAAGACGCTCTCTTCGATCGACTCTCTGTGCTCGATTTCGTGACCTTTGCCGCCCTCACCCATGGGCTGACGCCCGCCGAGGCCGACACTCGATCCCGGCGGACGATCGCCTGGGTCGATCTCGATCCCGACGACCCGAAACCCGTCGGCTCGTTCTCGAAGGGCATGCGGCAGCGGGCCAAGCTCGCCGCTGCAGTCGTCAATGATCCGGCCGTGCTCATACTGGACGAGCCGCTGACCGGCCTCGACCCCGTGCAACGACAACGCATGATCACCCTCTTTAACGAACTCGCAGCGCAGGGCACCTGCCTGCTGGTCTCCAGCCATGTGCTCGACGAGGTCGCCCGACTCGGATCCAACGTGCTCGTCATCGCCCAGGGCCGGCTCGCAGCGGCCGGCGACTACCACACCCTGCGCGATCAGATGGACGACCGCCCGCACCGGGTTCGGATCGGCACCGATCAGCCGAAGGAGATCGCTGCTGCCCTGATCGAGCGCAGCCTGGCCGAGGGTGTCGCCGTCACCGCCACGGGGGTCGAGGCCAACACCACCGACGTCGACTCGTTTGGGCGGGCGATCGCGCCGCTTGCGGTCGAACTCGGTGCCCGTCTCAACGAGGTTGCACCGCTCGACGACGATCTCGAATCCGTTTTCCGTTACCTCGTGGAGCGTCGCCGATGAGCGGCTCGGTTCCGTTCTTTCGTGCTGCGGTGCTCACCCACCGTCTGCTTCTGCGTCAGCTCGTCACCCGTGGCCGGATCATCGCTCTGCTTGCGCTCGGTGGGGTCCTGATCCTCGCCGCGGTCGGTGTGGCGACGAGCGACGAGATTGACGATCAGGTCGAGGCGATGATCGGCGTCATCGATGGCCTCGGGCTTGTGCTGGTCGTGCCGGTGGTGGCCCTGGTGTTCGCATCGGCGTCACTCGGCGACGGCCGTGAGGACGGCACCCTCGTGTATCTCTGGCTCCGGCCCATGGACCGGCTGCCGGTCGTCATCGGCGCCTTCCTCGCTTCGATCACCATCAGCCTGCCGCTCACGGTAGTTCCGATGTCGATCGCCGCCGCTGTCGGCGGCACGGGAAGCGATGGCATCACCGCCACGGTCGTGGCGAGTGGTGTCGGCGTGCTGGGCTACTCGGCTGTCTTCGTGCTGCTCGGTCTGATGGTGAAGAACGCCATCATCTGGGGCCTCGCTTACGTGCTCCTGTGGGAGGGCTTGTTCACCCAGTTCTCCTCGGCGATTGGGCGAGTGTCGGTGCGCGGCTATCTGCGGGCGATCGTCGACAACATGGCCGGTGTCCGCCTCAACGGAGCGCTCGACGTCTCGACACCGATTGCGGTGATCGTGTGTCTCGGTATCGTCGTCGCCGGGCTCCTTCTCGGTTCGCAGCGGCTTCAGCGGATGGAGATCGACTGACCGAGCCGGCCGTCGCCGGTCCGTGCTGCCGGTACCTCCCTAGCGGCCGGTGAACGTGGCCTTGCCGGGACCGTTCTCCATGAAGCTCTGCACGCCGGTGCGGCAGTCGTCGGTGGCGAAACAGGCACCGAACTGTTCGGCCTCGACCTTGACGGCCTCGTCGAGCGGCAGCGCAAGGCCACCGAGGATCGCCCGCTTGGCCATGCGCAACGCCGCCGGGCCGGTGGCGTAGTCGGCGGCCTTGGCGATTGCTGCGTCCTGCAGTTCGTCGGGATCGTGAATCGACGACACGATCTTGTTGGCAAGGGCCTCCTCGGCACCGACATGGCGCCCGCTGTACACCATGTCCTTGGCCATGGTGACGCCGGCGAGTCGAGCGAGACGCTGGGTTCCGCCACCGCCCGGAATCAGGCCGAGCTGGATTTCGGGCACGCCCATGCGGCCGTCCTCGGCGATCATGCGGAAGTCGGTCGAGACGGCGACCTCAAGGCCACCTCCGAGCGCAAAGCCGTTGATGGCCGAGATCGTGACCTGCGGAAGGTTCTCGAGGGCAAGAAGCGAGTCGTTGAACATGTCCGAGAACTGCTGAGCCGTCTCGGCCGTGAAGCTCGGGAACTCGGAGATGTCGGCGCCGGCCGCGAAGTTCTTTCGCCCACCGGTGACCACCACGGCCCGGGTGGTGTCGTCGACGGCGAGCTCGTCGCAGATCGCGTGCAGGTCGCGCATCATTTCGCTGCTGAGCGCATTGACCTTCGGGCGGTCGAGGCGGATGACGGCGACGCCGTCGGCGACGTTCTTTTCGAGGTAGATGTTCTCTCCCATGCCCGGCAATCTAGCTCAGGTCGAACGGACTGATTCAGCCGACAGCTCTCAAGGACCGCAACGCTGCCGACAGGACCACAATGTCCTTAGCGGAGCTTTAGAAGGGCCGCGAGCTGCCACTTCGACGGATCGACACGGTACTGAGCGAAGAGCGCCTCGCTGACACGTTTCTGGACAGCTGGAGGGAGTGTCGCCCGACTTCCTGCTTGGCTCCGTCGAGCGGATCTCGTCTGGCGGTGGCGATGAGTTGCCGTTGTGCCTCGCTGACACTTGTCTGGATTGGACAGTTTGTCTTACGACTGCGGTTGAGGAGTGCTCTCAGGCAAACTGCTGTGGCTTGTTCACGACGAGGTGATTGCGAGCGATGTGGGCTAAAGAACCGCTCCACTTCTCTACTTCCGGTTAGGTCGTTACGTAGGTTTAGCCACTAACTAGTTCAACTTTGAAATACTGACTGCGCAAAGCCAATCGCAGCATGAGCGAGGTGAACGGATGAGGCTGGTCCTGACTTAGTCATGATCAAAGTTGGCTGGACTCGGACGACCAATGCTCGGGATCCCGGCGGCGACGTCGACTGACTTCTATTCACCACGCGGGAGCTGAATGCCGTCGATGGGTAGAAAACAGCTGAGTTTTTCGCCATTGATTACTCACCACGAATCAAAAAATCAGTGATCTAGATTCACAGCAGTAACTGACGAGGGAAGGCCACCGGATGCTCTCAGATTTGGCGCTCTTTGTATCGCAGCGGCGACAAGCTCGCTTCACTTGTATTTTCTTGCGCTATTCGAAGACGCCAGTCTCTTGCATCTCGTTCCAAAGCCAACCAGCACTGGCTTTTGCAAAGTCGACTGACAAATGGTTTGTGTCCTTTCGTATAACAACCCCTTCAATTATGGCAGGACACCCCCCGGAGTCACTGCAAGCAAGAAGCGGGTTTGGGTCTGCGGAGAAGGCACCTGAGTGATCGCGTGCGAGCGACTGAATTATCTCTTTCTCAGGGGTTGGAGGACGGGGTAGAATCTCGCATTCGTCAATGAAACGAGCTCCGGATAGACAATCAAGGGGATCTGTGGTCACCTCGGTGAGTGGCTCAATGATCAGAATGGGTATGCCTAAGGTTTCGAGTTGCTTGATGGTTTCAGTCGCAGTAAGCCGGAAAAGCTCAGGCCCACTCTGCGAAGGGAATGAGACCGAACTCCTTGGCCGAATGTGCCCGCCACCTCGGCTCGCCACGATCACGAGGTCAGGTTCAATCGACGACAACTGGCCACCCCAGGTCATCGCATCTCGCTCGACGCACGCCTCAAACCATTGTCCCAACTCGCTCGTTATGAGAGTCGCAGGCCATGGGCAACCAAAGGAGACTTTCATCTGCAACTCAAAGGCGTGCTCTTGAGCAAGCGCTCGCAAGGCAGGAACCCACTGTCCAGCGTGACTGTCACCCAAGATCAACACTCTGGGTCCTGCGCCAGCCTCAACTAGACAATCAGATCCGAGAGGGTCTTCGCATCGGGCGCGTGGGCCAGACCCAAAGTTCTCTTTGATTGAAATCCAGTCGAGATCGGGGACCTCTTGCCGCGGCAAGGAGCCAGATTGGAGACTGTCTACCTCCACCGCGTCGCTGAGATCAGCGGTTTGGTTCGCGGCAGGTGGCGTCAAAGGTGCATTCGACATTGCCGGGCGAATTTGCGGTGGACTGTCGCTTTGAAGAACCGTCGGTGCAGCAACGAGTCCGACCGCTAAAGCCGTTGCAACACAAGCAACTCCCACGAGTCCATTTCTCGAATCAAGCCGTAAAGACCGCCGAACGGGGGTCTCGATGATCGCGTAACTCAAAGCGGCCATCGCAGTTCCTAAAGTTGCACTAACCAAAGCCGCGGCTATGGGCTCAAGCAAGAGTTGGCGTTGGGCGAGCACAAGGATGGGCCAGTGCCAGAGGTAGGTACCGTAAGAGATCTGGCCCAGATAGGTAACCGGTGAAGACCCTAGAACTCGCAACGAAGGGCCTACCCCTGCCTCAAGTCCGAACAAGATTGCAACGGCGAGCGCTGTTGCCGTGAATCCACGAGTCGAGACCGACATCGAAAGGAGATCGGTTGATAACGCGAGGTAGAGGAGGAGCAACACTGGAACGATCGCGGGCGACCAAACCCGCGCCCGACGACCGAGGGGCTCTCGCCACAGCCAGGCTGCCAAACCGATACCTGCAATTATCTGATAAATCCGAGCGTCAGTGCCCCAATAAGCGCGGCTGGAGTCCGCTGATGCCCAATACAGCTGTAGAACAACTCCACAAATAAGAGATATCCCAATTGCCGAAGTAATTAGCCAGCGATGGCGGATGCGTAGCATAGCTAGAGCTACGATGGGAAAGACGAGGTAAAACTGCTCCTCGATAGCGAGTGACCAGAAATGCAGAAATGGGCTGGGAGCGTCATCGGCGGCGAAGTAGTTGCCCTCGTCGGCAATGAAGTGCCAATTCGCAAACCAAAGTGACGCCGCCCTTGCATCGGGAACAAGGTCGACTCGATCAAGTGGATTCGTGATGAGAAGTGCACCCACTGCCGTGCCGATGATCGCAAGGCATGCAGCTGGGAGTAGGCGGCGGGCGCGGCGTGCATAGAACCTTGCAAAACGAAACTCCCCAGTCTCGTGCAACTGTTGAAGAATCACATTTGTAATGAGAAAGCCAGAGAGGACGAAGAACAGATCGACACCGATGAAACCGCCTTGAAGATGCGCAAGCCCAGCGTGGAAACCCACAACTAGGTAGACAGCAAGCGCGCGAAGACCGTCAATTGCTGGCCGATGGCTCCAACTATTTGCTGGAGACCCAACGAAAGCTGTTTGCCCTCTAAGTCTCATCCTTAATTTTCATTCCGAACAGCAATCTCAAGCGATCGCGCAGATCCTCAAGCTCACTAGAGCTGGAGAGTTCTCGACTAGGTGCCCTCTCGTGGAAAAAGAATGTTGATGAATTAGCTCTAGACGCGAAACAGGCCTCGAAATAGCAGTACCGAGAGAGCGCGCCCGCCTCTAACGATTTAGATCGCCAGGCCGAACCTAGCTGCAACTTGAAAAAGTTCCTTCGTGGGAAAATTTAGGTTGTCTGGCCAGCGACTTTTCCCACCGGAATTTCTAGGTGCTGGTCGCCGCCTCATGACCGGATGAGAATTGGGCGGCCGTGCATGGCTCTCTATTCGTTAGAGCGTTGGAAACGAGCATGGCTCAGGGGCGATCTGTGCTTTGCATGTCGCCCGTAACGCCTGCCCCTGAGCTAGCCCAACTTAGAGCTGGCAGCACCAAACTTGGTCGAAGTGTCGGTGCAACTGCCCCAGCGTCATGAGTCGGATAGTCAAAGTCGACCAAAGCAAGTGGCTTTTAGGCGGAGGACATCCACTTAATCGATCGATGTTTGCTCGCAGTAACGTCCCGACTGTGCTGGACCTGAATCTGGAATGCCCAGTGACGCAAGACGAAGGCTCGGGGCTGGCCAACCGCCGTCAGCACCGAGCGCTCTGAGGGGGGTATGGCTCAATACCGCCGAAGTGCTTCGCAGCGGTCGCTCTGGCACCGTTAGGGACAAAACTCGCCGCCCGCCACCGAGACCGTGGTGCCGACGAGTTCCTCGCTGACCGCTGCGCGGAGGATTGCCCGATCTGACGAGTTCGCCCACAGCCGACCGCGGCCGTCTACGAACCGGCAGATCGCCACGGCCCGGGTGGGCCCCGACCGTTCGTACTCGACCGTGATCCCGTCGATCACGGCGTCGCCGGCTGCGTCGTCATCGGCGCGGGGTACCTGATCTCCGACGGACTCAGCGGTTCGGGTGAGCACCAGTTCGTCGGGCGGGCTGCTGCTGAACACACCGAGTGCGTGTTTGGTCGCATGCCCGCCGTTGCCCTGCACGAGCCCGAGTTCGCCGGGATGCTCACGAAGTCGGCGGACCATTGCGATCAAGGCTTGCCCGGCAGCAAAGTTGAGCGGTGCGCCCATGAAGCCGAGACCGCCTGCCACGGTCAACTCTCGTCCAGGGTCAAGGCCCATCGCCTCGGCGGTGTAGGCCACCATCGAGGGAAAGCAGCCATAGAGGTCGATGTGATCAAGGGTGGCGAGGTCCCCCCAGCGCTCCCGGAGCGCAGCGACGGCGTTGTCGAGGCCGGGCACGCGTGCGATGTCGGCTCGGGTCAAGAAATTGTCGGAGTCGGCGGTGGTGACCAGGTCGCGCAGATACACCCGATGGTCGGCGGGCACGCCGAGCGCCTCGGCCTGTTTGTGGGTCGTGAGGATGAGGGCGCCACCATGATCGACGGTGTTGTTGGCGCACATCGCCTTCGTGTACGGCCACGACACCATCCGGTTGGTGGGGGAGGGCTCGCGGATCTCGTCGGCGTTCATCGCATCGACGTCGAGGTCGGGGTTTGTGGCGGCGACTGCGGAATACCCGGCCCAGAGTGCCGCCGCAGCGTTGCGGGCCTCGTCGAGTGTGTGACCAGCCGCGGCGCGGCGGGCACTGTCGAAGACGGCGTAGGTGTTCCGAGGGAGTTCACCGCCGCGAGCGGCGTCGGCGTTGGCGCCCATCGTCAGTGCGGCCCCCCACGCCGCCGGCTCTTCGATCGGTGATTCCCTGATCAACGCGGGGCTCGGAAGGCCGGCCTTGCGGAGCGCGGCGCGGGTGAGGCCCGTCTCACCGCCGACCATCACGATCATGTCGGCCTCGCCCCGAGCCAACCGGTCGCCCAGTTCTCCGACGAAGGCGATCGGCGTATTGCCGCCCCAGGTGGTGAGCACCGAGGTCGCCGAGGCGGGGATCCCGATCGCGTCGCCGATTGCCCGCCCAGGGTTCGGGTGGCGGAACAAGCCGGCGACGACCCCTACGAGATCGATTGACGAGGCATCGATACCGGCGTCGGCGACAGCGGCGGCAGCGGCACGGGTCATCAACTGGATCGGGTCGGTGGGGTTGTCGAGATCGGGTGCGGTATTGACGATCTGGGCGCGACCCACGATGACGGGCGTTCGAGCGGGAACGGGCATTCGCGTAGGGTAGGAGCGTCTGTTCTCCTAGAGGAAGTCTCGTGCCTGTCTCCGCCGACCAATTGATGCTCACCGACCGAATCTCGGTGGTGACCGGCGCCGCCCAGGGCATCGGCGAGGCAACGGCATTGGCGCTCGCGTCGCTCGGCGCCGACGTTGCGATCTGCGACCGACAGGCCGATGGGCTCGCTGAAACCGCCGCGGCGATCGAAGCCACGGGCCGTCGGGTACTCGCCGACGTGTTCGACCTGCGCGATGCCGATTCGGTCGAGTCGTTCATGGCCCGAGCGGCCCGCGAACTCGGCCCGATCGACATCCTGGTCAACAATGTCGGCGGTGGTTTCCACGCCGAGTTCGCCGACGTGTCACCAAAGGGCGAGGCGGCGCTCATCGCCGAGAACTTCAGCACCGTGACCAACGGTGTGCGTTCGGCGCTGGACCGTCTGGCCGACGGCGCTGCGATCGTGAACGTCACGTCGGTCGAGGCCTACCACGCCGCCCCCGGCTTTGGGATCTACGCCGCTATGAAGGCCGCGGTCGAGCAATTCACGAAGACGCTGGCCCTCGAACTCGGCGGCCGAGGCGTCCGGGTCAACTGTGTCGCGCCGGACATGATCCCGACGCCCGGCGACGCCGGCCTTGCTGCGGACAGCTCCGCCATGTCGACCGAGCACCACCCGACACCGCTCCGCCGGATGGGGTCGACCGATGAGTGCGCAGCGGTGATCGCGTTCCTGGCGTCGGATCTGGCGTCGTTCGTAACGGGCGCATCGATCCCTGTCGATGGCGGCACCGTCGCTGGTGCGGCCTGGAAGGTCGGTCTCGACGGCACGTTCCGGATGTAGTCGCCCCGGCAGTCGCCGGAGTCAGCGCTTCAGGCGATCCCGCACCACGACCGACTGGCTGGCGATCGCCTGGAGATTGCCCTGATCGTCCCAGATCCGGAGCTGGCCATGCCCGAACCCGTTGGCGATCCCGCCGGCCTCGATGTCGAGCAGATACCACTCGCTCGGCCGGACATCGATGATCCGCAGCGTGTTGTCGAGGCTGTTCGATCCGACTGGCTGTGACGCGACGTTGGAGATGCCCATTGGGACGAAGTCGCCGAACACTGCGAGGGTCGCGGCGCTGTTGCCGACACCATCGGGCGGCTTGGTCCAGACACACAGCCGGCCCGGGCCGTGGCCGGTAGGACCGCCCAGCTTCTTGCCAGTCGTCGGCGCGAACCGTTGGTCGAGGTGCTTGCCGAGTGAATCCTGGTCGTAGTCGTACCCTCGGGGCCGACACGCATCGGGCGAACGGACATCGGGGGGTGTCGGCCACGTCTCGGTCAGGTCGAGTTCGCGCCTCCCGAGCGCAGCGTTGACCGTGATGATCTCGCGATCGCCGACGCGGCCGATCACGCGGGCCTGAGTGGTGTAGCGGCCCGAGACCGAGACGTGGACGTCGAGATCCATCGTCTCGCCGACCTTGGCGAAGTCGAGGTACTGGGCGGTCGCCCAGACGACGGGCCGCTCGGTGGTCTCCTCGAGCGCAGTGGTGGCTGCGGCGAGACCGGCCCCGCCAAACAGGAAGATCTCCCGGACGCTCAGTCGGGGGATGACGGGCAGATACCACCGGTGCGGATTGTGCGTGGCCTCGAGGCCGAGCCACTCGCGCGGTGTGAGTCCGCTCATCGGAGGTTGGCCCGAATCTCGGTGGCGGCGCGTGCCGGATGAGTGAACGGCCCGAAGTGGGTCTCGCCTTCCCACGCGACAAGGCGGGCGGAGTCGATTCCGTCGGCCACCATCGGGGCGACCGTCGCAGGTGGCGCCCCGTCGGTCGACGCGATCACGGTGATGTCGGCATCGATGCCGCCGAGGCGCCCGTAGACCTCGTAGTCGACGCTTTCGAAGGTGCGGGCCTCACTCTCGGGCGTGCACTTGAGCGTGACCCCCTCCGGCGACGGTGTGAAGCCGTGGCGGACATAGTCGTCGAGCACGGCAGGGTCGACCGCTGAAAACGGTGGGCGCGATCCGTAACGCTCAAGCACGGCCTCGATGGTGTCGAAGCTGGCCCGACGGTTACGGGCAACGACAGACATGGTGCTCGGGTTGTCGCCCATCGGGGGGAAGACGATCGGCTCGAAGAGCCAAGCGGTGCGGATCGTGCCGGGCCGACGGAGTTCGGTGGCGAGCACGGTGGCGCCGCCCATCGAGTGACCGACGAAGTCGACCGGCTCTTCGATGTCGAGTGCGTCAAGCACAGCGCAGAGGTCGTCGGCCATGCCGCTCCAGTGGAAACGGTCGTCCGCGGGGACGTTGCTGTCGCCGTGGGCCCGAAGATCGGGTGCCCAACAGTGGCGGATGTCGCCGAGTCGCTCGGCGATGCGGGTGTAGCACCGGCCATGGAAGCCGGTGGCGTGCACGAAAATGAGCGGTGGTCCTCCGCCACCGAGATCATGGATGGCGAGCTCGACGTCGTCGCTGGAGCTCGCGTGGAGTGTCACCGGTCGCCCTCGTTCACGAAGTAGTGCCCGGCGTCGTCGGCCTCCACGCCGAGCACGGTGAAGAAGCGGCCATTGCCGAGCGTCATCGCACACAGCGCTGTGAGCTCGATCACCTCGACGTCGGTGAAGTGATTGCGGAGGTCAGCCATGAACGTGTCATCGAGTCGGTGATGGTCCGACGCGAAGCGGTCGGCGAACTCGCCGGCGAGTCGTTCGCGTTCGTTGAGGTCGCCGAGGGTGTGCACGCCACCAAGATCACAGGCGACGACGACTTGGACCGTCGCCTCGTCGAAGCCGTCCTCTGTCGCATGGGCGGAGCGGGTGTTCAGACAGACGGGACAACCATTCGCTGCGGCGATGCGAAGCCGCGCCACCTCCCGGACCCGCGGTGGAAGCGAGGTCTTCTCGTAGATCGCTGCTGAATAGGCGCCCATGCCCATGGCGACGTCGAGCTGCATCATCAGCAGGCGCTCTCGCTCTAGTCCGGAGCCGTCGGGAACATCGATGCGAGCCATCGGGCGAGCCTAGGTCGGAGCGCTGTTTCGTCCACGATCGAACACGAGGACGACCCAGCCATCCTCGCCGAGGCGGTCGGTGGGCACCCGGCCATAAAGCCGTGCTGCTCGCTCGGCCTGCTCACCGTCGAGGATTCCGGCGACGATCAGTATGGGAACGTCGAGACGTTGGACCGCAAGGGCGACGGATTCGTGGATGTCGATCGTGACGTTGAGCAGAGCGACATCAGGCGGTTCGTCGCCGCTGATGTCGGCGATGTTGCTGATACGCACATCGACGCGTTCGCTGACGCCGTTGGCGATGGCGTTCGCCCGGACGGCAGGTGCTGCCGCGGGGTCGAGGTCGATCCCGATCACGTCGGCGCCGAGCCGGGCTGCGGCGATTGCGAGAACGCCGCTCCCGGTTCCGAGGTCGACGACGCAGTCGCCGGGCCCGATGTGCTCGGCGAGCGCGGTCAACATCAGACGGGTCGTCGGGTGACTGCCGCTGCCGAAGGCATGCCCCGGGTCGATCACCAGATCGACGAACCGGCCGGTGGGATCCGGATCGATCCATGGTGGACGAACGTGGAAGCGGCCCGCCCGGTAGTCGGCTGCGTGGTCCCGCCAGCTGTCGAGTCCGGTCGTGTCGGCGACGTCCTCCGCCCATCCACTATGCCGGAGGGCCACCGAGGCAGCAGTGCCGGTGTCGGTGAACGCAGCTCGGATCAAGCGGTCGGTCTCCTCCACGCCGACAGCACCAGCACGCCAGAGGTCGTCGACGAGAAGTTCAGTGGTTGAGTCGTTGCCAGGCCGGACGATCGTGACCAGGTGATGCACCCTCAGTCTTCCTGCTGGCGCAGGAAGCGTTCGAACTCGGCGGCGAGATCGTCGGCATTGGGGATGCTCGACTCGGCTCGGCGGTCGTAGTGCTCCTCGAGCCGTCGGACGTACGCCGTGACATCGTCGTCGTCGACCATGGCCTCGTCGACGCGGCGCTCCCAGGCTCGAGCTTCATCTTCGAGGTCGGACCACGAGGTCGGCAGACTGGTGATGCGTTCGAAGCGTTCGAGGAGGGCTCCGCTGGCCTTCGGATTCGGTGATCCCGAGACATAGTGAGGGACCGACGCGCGGAGCGACACGGCGGGGATACCAGCGCGTTCGAGGCGTTCGTGGAGCACCCCGATCACGCCGGTCGGCCCCTGGTAGCTCGGTCGTTCGAGTCGCATGACGGCGGCGAGGTCTGCGTCGGTGGTCGAACCGGTGATGGTCGGCGGGCGGGTATGGGGCACCTCGGCGATCATGGCGCCGAAGGTGACCACCATCGCTGCGTCGACCGCAGTCGCGACCTCGGTGATGGCGTCGCTGAAGGTTCGCCAGAGCAGGTGAGGTTCGACCCCGTCGACCAACACGAGATCGCGGGACTGGTCGGGCAGCGCGAGGACGTGGATCCGGTGGTCGGGCCAGTCGATGACACGACGGCCGTCGTCAGCGATGCGAATCTCGGGCCGACGCTCGCTGAAGTCGAAGAAGGGGTCGGCGTCGATGATCCCGACCTCGATCCCGCCAGTGCCTCGCAGGGATTCGATCGCTCCGGTGGCGGCGCCGCCGACGTCGAAGAGGCCCTCGAACGCAGTGACAAGGATCGGAGAACGCAGGGATGGCAGATCGGCGGTCCATTGGAGCACGGTCACGGGACCAGCATGCCCGCGCGCCATGGCTTCGGCACGGTCGGCCGGTGAATCGAGCGTCCGCCTGGTCATCGTGACGCCGATCAGCGGCCGAGTCAGTCGAGCTTCAGCACTCGACGGGCGTTGTCCCGAAGGAACTTCGGCCAGACCTCGTTCTTGAACGGGACATTGCGAAGCTGTTGGAAGATCTTGTCGAGCGACAGGCCCATCGGGAAATAGCCGGCGTAGATGATCCTGTCGGCACCGCGAGTGTTGGCGTAGTCGATGATCGCTTTCGGGTAGTGCTTCGGCGCAAATGCAGACGTGGAGTAGTGGAGCCCGGGCCATTTGAGCATGAGCTTCACTGCGAGGTCTTCCCACGGTTCGCAGCCGTGGCGGGTCACGAAGGTGAGCTCCGGGAAGTCGTACATCACCTGATCGATGCGCTCGACGTGCTGAGGCGCAGCAGGCACACGCGGCCCTGGGATGCCGGCACAGCAGAAGATTGGGATGTCGAGTTCGCAGCACAGGGCGTAGATCGGGTACATAAGCGGCGCGTCGATCGGCACCTGAGGCATGCGGCCCGACGGGAACGCCGTGACCGCCTTGAGGCCGAACTCGTCGTGGAGCCGCCGGATGGTGCGGATCGCCTCGACGCCGTCGTTGGGGTCAGGCTCATGGCACGGGATGAAGCGCTCGGGGTGCTGGGTGACGCACCGAACGCCTTCACCTTCACCGGAGGCCGGGATGCCGACCATCGCGATCTCGACGTTGCAGCGATCCATGAACGGCAGCAGCAGATCGGGGCCCTGCGGCGGTTCGTCGAGGTTGCCGTCGGTATCTCGGGCCTGATCGGAGAACGGCACGTCCTTGAACATGTACTGCGCAGGGAAGTTCATGTTCGCCGACTCGGCGTCTTTCAGGGCCCGCTCGAGGAAGGCGTAACGGTTCTTGCCGGTCGTCCCCGCAGTAGTGCCCATCATCGTGTCGATGACGCCGATGTCTTCCGGAAAGCCCATGAATTCCCCTGTCGATTCCGAGTGACCCTAACGCGAGGGCCGCCGTCCCTTCGAAATGGAACCGACCCCCTTGCGTTTCACCGCATCCGATGTCGTGATCGCGGCCGATCGCCGCGGCGATCCGCGTGACCCGCCGGTGTTCTTCCCGCACGGTGGCGGTCAGACCCGTCGCTCGTGGGGCAAGGCCGCTGAGGTGGTGGCCGAACGAGGCTGGTGTACCTACACCCTCGATTCTCGGGGGTACGGCGAGAGCGACCGGTCGGCCGAGGGGAACTACTCGTTGCAGGACTTTGCGCTGGACCTGATCGCGATCGCCGACGCCGACGGGTCAAACCCGGTGATCGTTGGGGCATCGCTCGGCGGACTCGCCAGTCTGCTTGCGATGGGGCGCAGACGCCCTGGGCTCGGTCGCGGTCTGGTGTTGGTCGACATCGTCCCCGAGATGGAGCAGGCCGGCACGGACCGCATCGGCGCGTTCATGTTGCGCCATGTCGAAGCCGGGTTTGCCTCGTTGCAGGAGGCCGCCGTCGCCGAGTTCAGCCCTCGGCCCGGCCGAATGATCGACCCTGACAGCCTCCGCAAGAACCTCCGGGAGCGCGACGGCCGCTGGTACTAGCACTGGGACCCGGTCTTCATGTCGTCGATCAAGCGGAGTAGCGGCGGCTTGGAGGTCTTCGCTCAAGATGTTCTGACTGAGTGCGCCCGCGCGATCGATGTCCCCAAGTTGCTCGTGCGTGGCGGGATGAGCGACGTCGTCACCGACGAGGCCGCCCGACGCTTCGTCGCCGCCGTGCCCGGCACCGGCTACGTCGACATCGCCGGTGCCGCCCACATGGTTGCCGGTGACAAGAACGACGTGTTTCGGTCGGCGGTGCTCGGCTTCCTCGCCGAGCTCGACTAATCAGCGCAGATAGATGTACTGGTCGTCGTTCAAGATGGCGTCGATCCCGGCGTCTCGTAGGGCGCCCGCCAGGTCGAACGGCTCGGAGATTTCAAAGCGCTGCATGCCGTGGTCGGCGAGCACGATGACCGCCGTGCGGTCGAGCTTTCCGGCGGACTCGATCTCGGCGAGCACATCGCGCATGCGCGCATCGGTGTCGCGGATGGCGGCGCGAAGGATCTCCGAGTGCGGCCCGCCGGCGTGCCCGCAGGCGTCAGTGAGGTTGAATGTGAACCAGCTATAGCGGGGGAGCGCCCCGAACTCGCCCCGCCAGATGTGTAGGGCCTCGTTGCGGGAGTGGGCGTCGTAGATCGATGCGTTGCGGAACTCCTTCACCGCCATGAAGTCCTCGGTTCGGTGCAGACGTCGGTCGGCGTCGGAGAGGGTGGGGATCGGTCCGTTCGTCGTCATCTGGGCATAGGTGGAGTAGTCGGCGCCGCGATCGCCGTATTCGTAGGTCGTGGCGGTGAACGCCTCGGGCTCGTGACGCTTCAGCGCCTCGTGGATCGTCTCCACGCCGGGGGCCAGGTGATCGCGGGCTCGGATCATCTGGTGATAGTCGAGCAGGTCGACATGGACGCCTCGGTTCCGGTCGTACCAAGTGTTGTGGAGTACTCCCGACCGTCCGGGGAACACACCGGTGCACTGTGTCGTGTGGTTGGCCAACGTGGCGGTCGGCAGCGCCGAGATGCAGCCGTTTCGGTAGGAGGTGCCGCGTTCGATCAGTGAGGCGATGCCAGGAGCCTCCCCTTTGTCGACGGCGTCGTGCAGCGCGTTGGGGTTCACTCCATCCCACAGAAACACGACCACATGGTCGGGACGCTCGTCGGGGTCGAGGAGTTCGGTGATCTCGTCACCGTCCTGCATCGCGAGCCGGGCTCCGTTGCGGGCGCGACTGCGGCCATCGACCCCATCGCCGGACGGAATGCCGAGCAGGGCGGCAATCGTCGGCGCGACATCGACAGTGCGTAGATGCTTGGGCACGATGCCGCAGGGCCGGATCCCAGGCCCGGCCGCAATGAACGGCGCCCGGGCTTGGATACCGCCGAGCGAGCCGTGGTTCCCAACGCAGTCGTGAAACATCTGCTGGGGCGACCACATGACGGCGGCGTCGGGTGCGTGTTCCGCGTCGAAGTACTGCACGATCGATTCGTACGCAAGGGGCGTGGCGAGTTCGCCAAGCGGCACCCCCTCGACCGTGACCTCGGCCTCGGTCCCGATGCCCTGATCGAGCGCCTGGTTCCGCAGCGGGTGGTTGCCGGAATCAGCGAGGATCTCGATCGACCCTTCGGGAGCTTCGCAGAAATCGACGGCGCCGTTGGCTGACGCGGCCCGGAATCCGTCATCGGTTCGCATTACCACGGTGTCGACGTAGCGGGTCATGGACGAATCGGTGAGGAACGATTCGAGCCGGGAGATGGGGGTATCGGCGAGGGGCACGGACGCGACCGTAACCCGTGTCGCTCACCACCGCCGGTTGACATTGCCGCCGAACGGGTTAGCGTGCGAGCCGTGAAGTGCTGCAGCAACATCCTGCTTCTTCTCGTGTAGGCGAGCGCCGCATACCGGCGCTCGCTGAACCCTCCGTGCCCGAGTGGCCCGGAGGGTTTCTTGTTTTTCCGTACACTTTCCACCTGACCGACTCCCTGGGAGCGACCCATGAACCCGGCATCGTCTGACAACCAGACCGCACCTGCTGCGACCGCCTCACCGCCACGTGGGGGCACCATGCCCTTCGAGAAGTATCGGCCCTACCCGGCCGTGGAGCTTCCCGATCGCACCTGGCCGGACAAGCGACTCGAGTCCGCCCCGATTTGGTGCTCGGTCGACCTACGTGACGGTAACCAGGCGCTGGTCGACCCGATGGATTCCGTGCGCAAGCGTCGCATGTGGGACCGTCTCGTCGGGATTGGCTTCACGGAGATCGAGGTCGGCTTCCCCGCTGCGTCGCAGACCGACTTCGACTTTGTGCGTGAGCTGATCGAAGAAGACCTCATTCCCGACGGTGTCACCATCCAGGTCCTTACCCAGTGCCGCGAGGATCTCATCCGCCGCACCTTCGAGTCGATCGAAGGCGCCAAGAGCGCCATCGTGCACTTCTACAATTCGACCTCGACCACCCAGCGTCGCGTCGTGTTCCGCACCGACCGGGCCGGCATCATCGACATCGCCGTCCAAGGGGCCAAGCTCTGCAGGGAACTCCGCGACGCCGACGCGAGCCCCGAGCGCATCCGCTTCGAGTACTCGCCGGAGTCCTACACCGGCACCGAGCCCGAATTCGCCGTCGAGGTCTGCGAGGCGGTCATGGACGTCATCGAGCCGACCCCGAACAACCCGCTGATCTTCAACCTGCCGGCGACGGTCGAGATGTCGACCCCCAACCTCTACGCCGACATGATTGAACGCTTTCTGCGCGACGTGAAGAACCGCGACTCGATCATCCTCTCGCTGCACCCGCACAACGACCGCGGCACTGGTGTCGCTGCCGCCGAGCTCGGCCTGATGGCTGGCGCCGACCGGGTCGAGGGCACGCTCTTTGGCAATGGCGAGCGCACCGGCAACGTCGACGTGGTGACGATCGCGCTCAACATGTTCACCCAAGGCGTCGACCCCGAACTCGATTTCTCCGACATCGAGGAAGCCCGGCGCGTGTATGAGTTCTCCAACCGCATGACGCTGCCGGACCGGCAGCCGTACGTCGGCGATCTCGTCTTTACCGCCTTCTCCGGTTCGCATCAAGACGCCATCAAGAAGGGCATGGCCGACATCTACGACGTGCAGCCCGGCGAGCCGCTGGAGGGCGAGTACGACACGTGGGATGTGCCGTATCTGCCGATCGATCCCCGTCACCTCGGCCGCAGCTACGAGGCCGTGATCCGGGTCAACAGCCAGTCCGGCAAGGGCGGTGTGGCGTATGTGCTGTTGCACGAGTACGGCCTCGACCTCCCTCGTCAGCTTCAGGTCGACTTCGCCAAGAAGATTCAGGCCGTCACCGAGGACACAGGCACTGAGATCACCTCCTACGAGATCCACCGGCGGTTCATGAGTGCCTATGTCGAGTCGTCGAGCCCGAAGGTCGAGATCATCGGTCACCGGTCGTCGAGCGACACGCTCGAGTCCGGCACGACGACGATGGAAGCGAAGCTGATCGTCGACGGCAAGGAACAGATGGTGACGGGTGAGGGCAACGGCCCGATCGATGCCTTCGTCGCAGCGCTCACCGGTGCCGGGCTCTTCGAGGGCAAGGTCGCCGACTACAGCGAACACACGATGGGCGCCGGCTCTGACGCCACCGCCGTCGCCTATGTCGAGATCGACACGGGCAGCCGAGACACTACCTGGGGAGTCGGCATGCACGAATCGATCGTGTCGGCCTCGCTCCGGGCGATCGTTTTGGCGGTCAACACCCTCCGGAGCTGAGCCCAACCGGTCGCCGTGCGCGACCACGGTGCGCTGCGGAACTTGCTCGGCGTCGCGGAAACGTGTGGGATTCCTTTCGAAGAACCGTCCGATGCCCGCTGCTGGGCGAGGAGTCCCATGGCCTACACCGTCTTTCGACTGAATCATGTCCATCCGGACCCGAGTGACGGATCCGAGATGAGCGATCGTTACCGGGCAGCGCTCGACATGGTCGAGTTCCTCGATCAACGCGGCCTGAACGCCGTGCAATTCGATGAGCACCACGTCAGCAGCACGGGCTGGTCACCGACGCCGATGATGAGTGCCGGTATGGTCCTGGCGCGCACCGAGAACGTGCTGTGCATGATCGGGGCGCTCCTGCTCCCGCTCCACGATCCGATCCGGGTCGCCGAAGATCTCGCCGTGCTTGATCTCGTCGGGAAGGGACGCGTCGTCGTCACGATGGGCCTCGGCTATCGGCCGCTCGAGTACACGGCGATGGACAAGGAATGGGGTCGCCGCGGCAAGATCATGGACGAGTCGCTCGACGTGCTGATGAAGGCATGGACGGGCGAGCCGTTCGGACACAATGGCGAGACGGTGCAGGTGCTGCCGAAGCCGTTCACCTCGCCGCATCCCCAGATCATGATCGGAGGATCGGCGAAGGCGTCGGCCCGCCGAGCTGCCCGCCTCGGTCTGCCCCTCTACATGAACGGCAACCCGCCTGGAATCAAGGAACTCTACGAAGAGTTGTGCGCCGAGAACGGCAGCGTGCCGTTCTGCATCGCCCCCGAGGAGGCGCCGCAGTTGTTCATCACCGAAGACCCCGACCGCGCCTGGGCCGAATTGGGCGAACACTTTATGCTCGAGGCCCGCGTGTACGCCGACTGGCAGCCCGAGGGACAGAACTCGCCGGTGCACTCGCATGCGATGACGGTCGACGATCTGCGCGACGAGGGCATCTACCGCTTCCTGACCCCCGACGAGGCCCGTGAGTTCGTGGCCGGCGCCCGGTCGTGCACGCTTCATCCGCTCGTCGGCGGGATGCCGATCGACGAGGCGTGGCGTTCGGTCGAACTGTTCGCCGAAGCGGTGCTCAGCGGCGACTCGTGACCGACTGGAACGACCTCTCCGCTCGAGGAGGTCGCGTCGGGCACGACCTCGTCGGGTGGGTCATGTGGGACGAACAGGCAAAGGCTGGTCTCGGCGAACTCGGCTTCCCCAACACCGGCGTCTGGATCGTGGCTTGGCGTCTCGCTGGGCTGGGCAACACGCCGCATCCCGTTGCGGCTGCGATGACCTATTCGATTCATCCCGGCTTCATCGAGGCCATTCATGGAGCGATTGACACCGTCACCACCAACGACGCCGTGCTCGGTGTGCTCGACGATGCCATCGTGCCTGGGCTGGAGTCGATCGTGCCTGGCCTTGCTGCCGATCTCGGCGAACTGGCCGACGACCTGTGGGCTGGGGTCGATGCCATGTTCCACGGCATGCGGCCGTTCTTCTCCGCGTTCCGGGCGCGTCCACGACCCGCTGATCGGGATCCGGGCCTGTCTGCCTGGCACGCCATCAACTGCATCCGTGAGCTGCGCGGCGACAACCACTGGGCGTTGCTCGCGAGCGAGGGGATCGACGACGTCGAGGCGGGCTTGCTCCACTCGGCGATGGTCGATGTCGACGAGTACGGCGGCGAGGAGTGGATCGCGCGTAGCCGAGGCGGCGACGATCAGTCGGTCGCTGCTGCGTGGTCCCGTCTCGAAGCTCGCGGACTTGCGGACGACGGGCGGCTGAGTGACACCGGCCGAGCCCTCCGTCTCGACCTCGAACAACGCACCGACGAGCTCACCGCACCCGTGTGGCAGGCGATCGGCGAGACGGCCACGGTGAAGCTGCTCGACCTCGTCGAACTCCACCAGGACGCGTTCGTTCAGCGGATCGACGAAACGGCCGGCCCCCGCTGGATGCCGGCGGTCCGGCCGGGTGGCTCGGCGAGCGTCTGACGGTTCAGAAAATCCCGGCGGCGAGTGCGGCGATCTCTGGCCCGGCCTTATCGGCCGATCCGCTGTCGAATGGTGGCTGCGGGTCGTATTCGATGCCGAGCTGAATCGTCTTGGCGACATCGTCGCCCGCGACCCGGGCGGCCAGGGTGAGCGCCATGTCGATACCGGCCGACACGCCTGCGGCTGTCACGTACTTGCCGTCGATGACCACCCGCTCGTCGCTCACCGGCGTGGCCCCGAATCCCTCGAGGGCCTCGACGGCGGCCCAGTGCGAGGTCGCCCGCTTCCCGTTCAGAACGCCGGCCGATCCGAGGATCAGCGGACCCGTGCAGACCGAGGTGGTCCATAAGGAGTTGGCGTCGATCATGCGCACCCACTCCTGGATCTTCTCGTCGGCCGCGGCGGTAAAAGTGCCGTCGACCCCACCGGGCACGACGAGGATGTCGGCTTCGTCGACCTGGTCGATCGTGTGGGTGGCGGTGAGCCCGAGGACACCGGTGTCGGCCATGAACGGCCCCGTCGTCCTGCCGACGCTGATCGCTTCCGCCTCGGGGAGACGGCTCAGAACGTCGTGCGGCCCGATGATGTCGAGGGTGGTGAGCCCTTCGTAGAGAAAGAGGGCGATCCGCATGTTTTGCATGGTGTCATGTTGCTGCCTCACACTGCGAGCCATGGAGATCGTCCACCTGCCCTCGTCCGCCTCCGGCGCTGAGATCGCCGAGGTGCTTCGCCGCGACGGCGCCGTCGTTGTCGACGAGATGGTCGACCCCGTGCTCCTGGATCGCTTCTTCGACGAGATGCGGCCTTTTGTCGACGCCACCCCCAACGGCAGCGACGGGTTCACCGGGTTCACCACCCGCCGGACCGGTGGCCTGCTCGCGCGCTCGGCGACGGCGCAGGAACTCGTGATGCATCCCTCGGTCATCGCCACGTGCGACGACTTCCTCGGGCACGTCACCAGTTACCAACTCCACCTCACTCAGATCATCGACATCGGCCCGGGCGGCGAAGCGCAGCCGATCCATCGGGACCAATGGGCGTTCGACTTCTTTCCGTTCCCCACCGGCTACGACGTGCAGTGCAACACGATCTGGGCCGGCGAAGACTTCACCGAGGAAAACGGTGCGACCCGGATCGTGATCGGGAGCAACCAACTCGAAGACGGGCTGCGGTTCACCCTCGAGGACTCGATCCCCGCCGAGATGACGAAGGGCTCGGTGCTCTTCTACAGCGGCAGCGTCTACCACGGCGGTGGCGCCAACGACTCAAGCGCGAATCGCCGTGCGATCAACATCACCTACAACGTGAGCTTCCTCCGTCAGGAGGAGAATCAGTACCTGTCGGTGCCACGCGGGCAAGCGGCCATGTTCCCGGAGCCACTCCAGCGGCTGATGGGCTACCAGATGGGGGCCTACGCACTCGGCTACATCGATGACCTGCGCGATCCGATCAGCGTGCTCAACGGAGGGCAATCGACCGAGGTGTCTTTCGCCGGCGAATCCGAGGACGCCCGGGCGACGGTGGAAGCGCGCCAACAGGGATAGCTCCATCACGCTCCGAGGTGCTCACCAGCGCGGCTCGGGCCAGTGGGCCGCTCCGCTTCAGATCTTGCGGTCGTGGCCTTCCCAGTACGGGTCACGCAACGACGAGAGGTACAGCTTGCCGTTCGGCTGGCGGGGGAGTGACTCGTGAACATCGATCGAACGCGGCACTTTGTAGCGACCGAGGCGTTCGCTGGCGAAGTCAATGAGCTCGGTGTCGGTGACGGTCTCGCCAGCAGTGAACTCCACCGCCGCCTTGACCTGTTCGCCCCACTCCTCGTCGGGAACGCCGAACACCGCGACGTCGATCACGGCTGGGTGTTCGAGCAGGGCCTGTTCGACCTCGGCCGGATACACGTTGACCCCACCGGTGATGATCATGTTCGTGGCCCGGTCGGCGAGGAAGATCCACCCTTCGTCGTCGACATGGCCCATGTCGCCGAGTGTGAAGACCCCGGCTCGCAAATAGCTGGCGGCTGTCTTCTCTGGGGCGTTCCAGTACGCGAACGGTTCGGGCTTGTTCGGCGTATGGCAGAACAGTCGTCCGACCTCGCCAGGAGCGAGTTGCGCGCCGTCCTCATCCACGGCGAAGACTTCGAAACCAGGCACCGGTCGCCCGACCGTCCCGGGATGCGCCAGCCAGTCGGCGGAATCGACCCGGGTAAACACGCCCGCCTCGGAGGTCCCCCAGTACTCGACCAAGATCGGACCCAGCCAGTCGATCATCTGACGTTTCACCGCCGGCGCAATCGGTGCGGCCCCATGAAGCACGACCTCGAGCGACGAGATATCGCGCAGACGAGCGCTGTCGTTGAGACGCAGCATCCGGACCATCATCGTCGGCACGAGATGCGTGCGGCGGACCTGCTCCTGCTCGATCAACTCGAGGGTGCGGGCCTCGTCGAACTTTCGCATGATCCGCAGAGTCGCCCCGTTGCATAGATCGAAGAACGCAAAGCCGCCGACGGCCGCGTGGTACGCCGGCCCGGTGACAAGGTGAACGCCCTCGCCCGTCATCGCAACGTCGTGGCCGGCGCTGCGCTGCACGGCGAGCATCTCGTCGAGCGCAGCGGGGATGGACCGCTTCACCCCTTTGGGATGGCCGGTCGTACCCGACGTGTAGGAGAAACGCGACCCTGCCGGAGCGTCGAGCGCAAACGGCGTGGGATCGCCCTCCGTGATCATCGCCTCATACGGCACGCCGAAGCAGATCGTCGTGATGTCATCGGGGGCGAGGAAGGCGAGGTCGTCCTCGGCGAAGATCATCGCCAGATCGGCGTCGCGGGCGACATAGGTCACCTCGCTCGGTGCGAGCAGTCCGTTGATCGGCACGAGCCAGATGCCGGAGAGCATCGATGCGAGGTAGAGCTCGAAGAACTCGGCTCGGTTCTCGGTGAATGTGCCGACGTGACCACCGACGGGCACGCCGGCGGCGTGCATGGCCCGGCCGAGTCGAGTCGCTCGGTCGAGGAGTTCGGCGAAGGTGACCGTCGTTCCGAGGTCGTCGATCAGGGCGGGACGTCCGGGGTGGATGAGAGCGATATCGACGGGCATCAGCCGCCCGTCGTCGACCAGTGCCAGGGCTCACTCGGGAGGTTGTAGAAGCCGAACTGTGGGGCGACCTCGGCGAGGGCACGGAACACGTCGCTGTTCCGGGTGCGCAGGACTCGACCGTTGAGGGTGAAATCGATCGCCAGGCCGACCTCATGCTGGCTCAGGCCAGGCCGGGCTGTCGGCGGGCGGCACCGACTCGCCGGCATCTCCCAGATCGCATAGTCCGAGGTCCCGCAATTGGCTCGCCGAAGGCGAATTTGACTCTCAATGCTGCGGTAGCCGCCACCGCCGAGGTTGAACCCCCGAGCCGACATGGCGGCGAGGATGCCGCGCACCTGGTCCTCTACCAGAACGTTGACGGTAATGCCGCCGACCGTCACGAGCTCGATATCGGAATTTGGGGGCACCGTGACGCTGCCACCGCCCGGCGGGATGCGATTGGCGATCGCGTCGGCGATGCGTTGCTCCTCGACGCGGATCTGCTCGGAGAGTTCTGCTTCGAGTGTCTCGAGCGCGACCGCCTCGCCGAGACGACGCTCCTGACGATTTATTGCCTCGAGAAGGAGCTGGTCCTCGATGGCGAGAGCGGTCTCAAGTTCGGCGAGACGGAACTGCATCTCCTCGCGGTTGCTTTCGGCTTCGACAGCGGCTTGTTCGGCGAGCAGGCGCTGGAACTCGAGCTCGGCCCCGATCGATCGAAGGTTGTCGAGCCCTTCGAGGCTGGTGCCAGTGCCAATCTCCACCAGCGTCTCGGCCCGTGAGGCCTCCCACGGGTCGTCACCGAGGATCTCGAGATCATCGAAGCCCTGGAAGGAGACGTAGCTGTCGATCACGGCGTTCTGCAGGTCGATGCGGGCCTGTTCTTCTTGAAGCTCGAGATCGATGATCGCCTCAAGTGCAGCGGCCTGGGCGGCGTCAGCGTCGATGACGGCTCGATTGGCGGCCTCGACGGCCGCCTGCTGGGCGTCGACATTGGCCTGCGCAGCAGCGAGCGCGACCTCAAGATCGGCGACATCGGCAGTTGCTGCGTCGACCTCGCTTGCGAGTTCGGCAGCCTGGGCTTGGACCTCACGCCGCTCTTCGCGGAGCTCGTCGGGGGTCGCCGCGTTGCCGACGGTCGCAAGCGTTGCCAGGACCGCGACGGCAGTGAGGAAGGCCACTCGTTGGTGGCGAGCGAAGATCGGACCAGTATCCATTTCGTCACACGTTCGTAACCGAACTGCGGAGACGATACTGCCGAGTAACGGCCGAGTCACCCCCAGCGCAGTCAGGAGCGCGGCGTGAGCGTTGCCCCCTCGGGCAACGCTCTCGGTGCGGCGTTCAGTGTCTCGACCGCAAAGCCGGCGGCCACCTTGTAGCGGGCCATCGACGACTCCAAGACGCGGACCGGTGCCCCGATTTCATGAGGCGTGGTGGCCATGGTCAGCCCGCCGATGCCGCTACCAGCGATGATGATCGGTTCGTTCATCTCAGATCCGTTCCGTCGATCGCGCCGTCTCCACGTCGATCAGTCGTTCTTGGCGGTCAGGCCGCCGTCGACCGGAATGATGGCACCGGTGATGTACGAGGCAGCGGGGAGCGCCAGGCTCAACGTGAGGTGGGCCACCTCTTCGGGATCGCCATAGCGACGCAGCGCCGTTCGACGTCGGGCGAAGGTGTCACGCATGTCGTCGGGGATGTCCTCGGTGATGCCGGTGAGGATCGGGCCGGGGCAGATCGCGTTGACGGTGATGCCATGCACGCCGAGGTTCACCGCCATCGACCGGGTGAGGCCGACGACGCCATGCTTCGCTGCCGTGTACGGCATGGCGCCGCGCTGGGCGGTGATGCCTTCGGTCGAGGCGATGTTGATGATCCGCCCCTCCCCACTGGCCTTGAGATCGTCGAGGCAAGCCCGAACGAGGCGTTGGTGCGGCGTGAGCAGGACGTCAAGAGCCTTCATCCATTCGTCTTCGAAGTTCGGGTCCTCGAGCGCACCACCCACGGCGAGGCCCGCATTGTTGACCACTACGTCGACCGGGCCGAGCTCGGCCCGGATCTCCTCGACCGCGGCGATGATCGCGTCGGCGTCGGTGACGTCGAGCACGATGCCGTGCGCCGTGCCGCCGGCGGTGCCGATCTGGTCGACAACGGCATCGACCCGTTCTCGACTCAGGTCGGTGACGGCAACCTTGGCGCCCTCATCGGCGAACAGGAAGGCGGTGGCCCGGCCCATGCCGGACGCTGCTCCGGTGATGACAACGACCTTGTCGGCAACCGACCGGCTGCGGGTCGTGATGCGGTTGGTCATGGGGCCTCCGTGGCGTCGGTGGTCAGTCGGAACTCGAGATGATGCCGGTAGGGCTCGCCGGGGCGCACGACCGGGCTTGGTGCACACGGCAGGTTGGGTGCGTCGGCGACGTGCTGGGGTTCGAGGGCAAGCGCGGCGAACGCATCGTGGGTGCGGCCGCCGCCCTCGGTGCCGGGCAGAAACGCCCCCGTGTAGCACTGGCAGGCCGGCTGATCCGACCACACCTCGACCCGCCGCCCGGTCGCCGGGTGATCGACCCGGGCGTGGCGCCGAAACCCGGCGCCGTCGACCATGAAGCAGTGGTCATAACCGGCGGGAAGCGGAAATCCGATGCGGCCGCCGAGCATCACACCCGCCCGCAGGTCGAAGGACCCCTCGGCAGCAACGGGCTCACCGTTGGGAATCAGGTCAGCGTCGACGGGGACGAGGGTGGAAGCGTCGAGCGTGACGACATGATCGTCGATCGTGGTCTCGGTCGGCCCGCCGAGGTTCCAGTAGGTGTGGTTGCTGAGCGAGCACACGGTCGGGGCGTCGGTCATGGCGCTCATATCGACATGAAGGGTCGTGTCGACGAGCCGATAGTGCACGGTTGCGTTGAGCGTGCCAGGGAAACCCATGTCGCCATCGGGACTCGCGAGCGAGAAGGTGACGCCGTCGTCAGTGTCGACGACCTCCCATCGCCGCCGGCCGAAACCGTCGGCCCCGCCGTGCAACAGGTTGTCGCCCTCGTTCGTGGCCAGTTCGTGCACGACGCCGTCGAGCTCGAACCGGGCCCCGCCGATGCGGTTGGCAAAGCGCCCGACGGTGATGCCGAGGTGGGGGTTTCGGTCATGGTCGGTGCGAGCCTCGTCATCGTCGAGGCGAAGGGTGATGTCGTCGACGGCGCCATGGCGGTCGGGGGCTCGAATCACCTCGACCGCTCCGCCAAGATCGACCAGTTCGGCCTCGATCCCGGCTGCAGACCAGAGGGTGAAACGTCGCAACGGCATGGTCGCACCCTACGTTGCGCCGCCATTCGCGTTCGTATGGAATCGGTGTGCTGCGCTCGCGGCGGGTACCGTCCGCGTCATGGATCTGGGACTCACACTTGGCTACTGGGGCCGTTCGATGCCACAGGACATGGTCACCTTGGCCGTCGAAGCGGAGAAGGCCGGCTTTGACGCCGTCTGGACGGCGGAGTCGTGGGGCTCCGACGCGTTCTCGCCGCTCGTACTTATCGCCGCCCACACCGAACGCATCCGGCTCGGCACCGGTGTGGTGCAGCTCTCGGCCCGCACCCCGGCGGCGACGGCGATGCAGGCCGTCACGCTCGACCACATCTCCAATGGTCGCACGATCCTCGGTCTCGGCGTGTCGGGCCCGCAGGTCGTCGAGGGCTGGTACGGCATGCCGTCGCGCAAGCCGCTCGCCCGAACTCGCGAATACGTCGAGATCCTGCGCCAGGCCTTCCGTCGAGAGGGCCCGCTTGAGTTCCAGGGCGACCACTATCAATTGCCCTACACCGGCGAAGGAGCGGAAGGCCTCGGAAAGCCGCTCAAGATCATGACGCATCCGCTGCGGGAGATCCCGATCTGGATCGGTGCGGAAGGGCCCAAGAACGTCGCCCAGACCTGCCAGATCGCCGACGGTTGGATCCCGCTCTACTACTCGCCGTGGCGGGCCGAGGTGTATCACGAGCACATCGTGGATCGGCCGCTCGACTTCGAGATCGGAGTCAATGTGTCGTTCCGGGTCGGTGATGTCGAAGAGAGCCTCTGGGCGACTCGTGGATTCCTCGGCTTCTACATCGGCGGCATGGGGGCCAAGGGGCAGAACTACCACACCAAGTTGATGGCCCGGATGGGCTTCGAACAGGAAGCCCACGAGATCCAAGACCTCTTCTTCGAAGGCAAGCGCGATGAGGCGATTGCGAAGGTCCCGATCGAGTTCGCCGATGAGATCTCGCTCGTCGGTTCACCCGAACGCATCAAGGACCGCCTCCAGGCGTGGGAGGAGAGCGCGGTCACAATGATCAATGTCGCCCCCCGCACGGTCGAAGAGGTCTGGCAGATTGCGGAACTGGTCAAGGGGTGAGTCGCTGGCTCCTGCGCGACGACGTCCCGCGCGGCGACGACTATGACCAGCGATGGCGTGATCTCGCGGATTCGGGTGAGGGGATCCATGGTGAGGCTGATCTGATCAGTGCGCTGAGCGCTGGAGGACCGGTGCTTGATGCGGGCTGTGGTACTGGTCGGGTCGCGATCGAACTCGCTCGTCGCGGCCACGAGGTCGTCGGCATCGACCTCGACTCGGGGATGCTCGACACCGCCCGAGCGAAGGCGCCCGAACTCGAGTGGCATCTCGCCGACCTGCTCGACGTCGACCTCGACCGCACCTTCGACCTCGTCGCCCTCCCCGGCAACGTCATGATCTTCCTCAGTCCCGGAACCGAAGCCGACGTCGTCGCCAACATGGGGCGTCACCTCGCCACGGACGGCCGACTTGTCGCCGGTTTCCAACTCGGCGAGGGCCGTTACCGGCTCGCCGACTTCGACGCCGCCGCCGCTGCAGTTGGCCTCGAACTCGAACATCGATGGTCGACGTGGAGTCGTGCGCCATTCGTCGCCGATGGCGCCGACTATGCGGTTTCGGTGCACCGCCAAACCATGGTGGCCCGGTGACCGCAGCCGACAGTTCGGGAGAGGCGGCCGCCCTCGACGACCATGCGGTGGCGCTCGACGTCGCCCATCGGGCCGGCGAGATGCTCGTCGATCTGATTAACTCGCCCGACCTCGACCGACGTTGGGGCGGACTCGAATACGAAGGCGACGCCCGAGCACACCGGTTCATCATGTCCGAGCTCCGCCGCATGCGGCCCGACGACGCGATCCTGTCCGAAGAGGGCGCCGACGACCGATCCCGCGTCGGGAAGGAACGGGTCTGGATCGTTGATCCACTCGATGGCTCAAGCGACTACGGCTACTCGCCGCACTGGTCGGTCCATGTCGCACTTGTCGTCGACGGCGAACCAACGGTCGGCGCCGTCGCCGTGCCCGGCTGGGAGACAACGTGGGGCACGGACCCCGCCCCGCAGCGGGTCCCGGCCGGGGTCGAAGCGGGTGAGGCGCCCCGCATCGTCGTATCCCGTTCGCGCAGCCGCTTCGACGGCAGCCGACTGCAGGCCGCACTCGGAGCCGACGTCTACACCGTGGGCTCCGCCGGCGTGAAAGCGATGGCGGTCGTGCGCAGCGACGTCGACGCGTACGTTCACGGCGGCGGCCTCTATGAGTGGGACTCGTGCGCGCCGGTCGCCGTAGCTCGCGCCGCTGGTCTCGTGTGCTGCCAACTCGACGGCTCGCCGCTCGAGTTCAACAAGCCCGATCCGTGGTCACCGGGTCTCGTCATCAGCCGTCCCGATCTCGCTGACGACATCTGTGCGGTGATGGGCGATCGGCAGCCGTAGCCTGCAACCGTGGCCCCCAAGAAGATCCGCTACCAGTCCCGCTCGGTCGAAACCCAAGTCGATGCCACGCGCGATGCCGTTTGGCAGCGCATCGTCGCCGTGATCCGCGATGAGGTCCGGCCCGCTCAGGAACTGTCGTTCGAGCCGCCGTGGCGCTTCGCCTACGAGGTCGACACCGTCGACTCAGCCCTCGACTTCTGGCAGAGCACCGTGCTGATCCGCGACGACGGCCCCACCTGTCACATCGCCTGGGGTCTCGTGTTCGATCCCGAACCCAGCGAGGCCGCCCTCAACGAATCGGTTGAGATCCTGGCGCGCATGCAGGCGTCGCTCGACGCCATCGCCGCCGAACTCGCCTGACCGGCTCAGCGGAACGGGCTCGTCGCGTGCCCGGGGGTGCGTTCCCTCTTCCAAAACCGGTCGTACGATAGTGAGCCATGTCCAGCCAGCTCCTCCTGCCGTCTCCTCGCGCTCTGCGCCGGATCGTGTTGCCGACCGGCCTATTCGTTGTTGCCGTTCTCGTCGGTGCGTGTGGTGGCGGAGATGATGGCGCCGCCGCCGAAGATGTCGTGGCCGACGAGACGACCACCACCACCGAGGCTGCCATCGCTGTTGACGAGACGACCACCACTGCGCCCCAAGAGCAGCCGCTTTCACCTCCGACCACGCGTGGCCCAGCCCCGGTACTCGACGTTGACCCAATCGAGGGTTTCGGTGCGATCAACGTCGTCTCGGGCCAGCCGCCGTACAGCGGGATCCTGGCCCAACTCGATGCCAACCGAGCCGTCGTCCAAGCTGCTGCGCTCCCGCCCGAGCAGGCGCCGGGTACGGCGCCGCTGACCGGACTTCCCCTTGTCGATTCGTCGATCGCTGAACGGCCGGCGATGGTGGTCAAGATCGACAACACCGCTGCGGCCCGCCCCCACGCTGGACTCAATGATGCTGACCTGGTCTATGTCACCCAGGTGGAGGGAGGCTTCACACGCCTTGCGGCCGTCTTCCACTCCCAGACCCCGCCCGAGATCGGCCCAGTGCGTTCGGCGCGTACGACGGACATTTCCGTCTTCAGCTCGCTGAACCAGCCGATTTTTGCGTGGTCCGGCGCCAACCCGGGTCACCGAGTACTCATCCGTCGGTACGAAATGGTTGACCTGGGCGCCGCCACACGAAGCGAGTACTACCGGGCGGCTGATCGTCCCAGTGTCTACGACCTCATGACCGACCCGACCGTGCTGTGGGGTATCGCCGAGTCGGACGGTGAAGGCGGAGCGCCACCCGCCCACTTCGAGTACCGAAACGAGGCCACCGGCCTCCCTGCATCCGCCCAGGCCACCTCATCGTTCCGAATCGACTACCCCTCTGCGGCGATGGAGTACGCCTGGAACGGCAGTGGATGGGCCCGAACGCAGAACAGCGAACCCCACCTCGATGCTGATGACATCCCGATCGCGCCAGAGAACGTTGTCATCGCCGAGGTGCGTCTGGTCGATACCGGCAAGCGCGACAGTGCCGGATCGCCGGTCATCGAGCAACAGTTCATCGGCAGCGGCCGCGGCTGGGTGTTCACTGATGGCCAGTTCGTCCGGGTCGTGTGGACAAAACCATCACTGGACGCAGCCGCGACCTGGACCACGCCCGACGGCGTGCCGGTGCCGCTCACGCCAGGCCAGACCTGGATCGAGCTTGCACCGGCCGACTCCGTCACCATCGGCGACTCCTGAGACCCGACACCGGGCGTCCGCGCGCCAGGCGGGCGGGCAGGTCGGGAGAATCAGACCTTCTTGATCAGGGTGCCGGTGCCGAGACCGCCACCGCAGCACATCGAGACGATGCCGTACGCCCCGTCGCCGCGCTGCAGCTCGTGAACAGCCTTCGTCATGAGGATCGCGCCGGTGCCGCCGAGCGGATGACCGAGGGCGATCGCGCCTCCGTTCGGATTGACCTTGTCCATGTCGGCGCCGAGTTCCTTGGCCCAAGCCAGCACGACCGAGGCGAAGGCCTCGTTGATCTCGAAGACGTCGATGTCGTCCATCGAGAGGTCGTTGTCGGCGAGCAGCTTCTTGGTCGAGTCGATCGGACCTTCGAGCATGGTGACCGGGTCGACGCCGACGAGGTTGACATCGACGATCTCGGCGAGCGGGGCGAGGCTAAGCTCGTCGGCCTTCTCCTTCGTCATCATCATGACGGCACCTGCGCCATCGCTCACCTGGCTGGAGGTGCCGGCGGTGTGCACCCCGTCCTCCCGGGCGACGGGCTTCAGGTTGCGAAGACCCTCAAGCGTGGTGTCGCGCAGGCCCCCGTCCTTGGTCACGGTGATCGTGTCGCCGGTCTCCTTGCCCTCCTCGTCGAGGACGGGGACTATTACGGGCACGATCTGGGTGGCGAAGGCATCTTCCGCCCAGGCCCTGGCGCCGAGTTGCTGGCTGCGCAGGCCAAAGGCGTCGGTGTCGTCACGGGTGATGTCCCACTTCTCGGCGATGCGCTCGGCCCCCTCGAACTGCGAGGTGAACTCGTAGTGCTCCCAGTACCGCTTGTTGACCGGGCGGCCGAGGCTCTTGTCGCGTGTGGTCGACCCCATCGGCACCCGGCTCATCAGCTCCACGCCGCAGGCGACGGCGGCGTCGACGACGCCCGATTTCACCATCGAGTAGGCCAGGTTGGTGGCCTGCTGCGACGAACCACACTGCGTGTCGACGGTGGTGGCAGGCACCTCGAGGGGCAGACCCGCGGCAAGCCACGCATTGCGAGCCACGTTCATGGTCTGCATGCCTGCTGCTGACACACAACCGCCGACGACCTGGCCGATCTCGGTCGGATCGATGCCGGTGCGATCGAAGAGGGCCTTCTGGACATCACCCAGCACGCTGATGGCGTGTCCGGTGGAGAGTTCGCCGTTGCGGCGCCCAACGGGGCTGCGAACGGCATCGACGATGACAACCTGACGTTCACTCATTCCTGGCAGCGTACGTGAACGGTCGTTAACTACGCCAGCGGCGCGGGGGTTTGCCTCGCTTAGCGGACCTCGGCGATCTCGTAGGTCACCGTGCCGGCACCGGGATGGCCCTTGCCGACCGCCTGGACGGCGTTGAGCCAGCTGTAGCGCTCGTCGCTCGTTTCGAACTTCGGCACCACGTAGATCGGTTTGGTACCCGGGCCCTCGGATCAGTCGGCTCGGCCTTCGTAGGTGATGTAGATCAGCGCGCCATCGTCGGGCTCCCCTACCACCTGCAAGTCCAGCGAGGCGATCCCGTGCTTGCTGGTTCGCATCCAGTCGGCAGCGGCGTTGCCCTTGACGGTGCCGTTGAGCCGCTCGCCGGTCACCGAACCGCCGGAGACCTCGGCGATCGTGCGCGCGCCGGCTGGATCGGTGCCGATCAGGTGCATGCCCCCGATCGTGGCGTCGAGCGTGCAGAGCGGGATGAGTTCCATGCGGCGCACCGTAGATGGTTGGGTGCGCGCTGGGCACGCCTGCAAGCATGGCGATCATGACCAGCACCGCTCCGGCCGACCGCACCGTGTTTCGCACCTGCCCACTCTGCGAGGCGACTTGCGGTCTGCAGATCGAGATCAAGGACGGCGCGGTCAAGCGCATCCGCGGAGACCAGGACGACGTGTTCTCCAAAGGCTTCATCTGCCCGAAAGGTTCGACCCTCAAACAGCTGTACGAAGACCCTGACCGGCTTCGCAAGCCGGTCGTGCGACGTGGATTCAACGACGACGGTGCGCCGATCTTCGAAGAGGTCGAGTGGGACGAGGCCTTCGCCGTGGTCGGCGAGAAGCTCGCCGCAGTGAAAGCCGAGCACGGCAACGAGGCGATCGGTGTCTACCTCGGCAACCCGAATGCGCACAATCTCGCCTGGAACACGCATGCACGAGCGTTCCTCCAGGCGGTCGGTTCGCACTCGATGTTCTCGGCAAGCACCGTCGACCAGATGCCCCGCCACGTGGCGTCGGGCTACCTATACGGCAACGGCATGCGGATGCCGGTTCCCGACCTTGACCGCACCGACCTGCTCGTGTTGCTCGGCACCAACCCGTTCGTGTCAAACGGCAGCATCTGCACCGCCCCCGATTATCCCGGCCGCATCCAGGCCGTTCGCGATCGAGGCGGCAAGGTCGTCGTCATCGATCCGAGCCGCACCCGCACCGCAGAGGCCGCCGATGAGCACATCGCCATCCGTCCGGGTACCGACGCCGTCCTCCTCGCCGCCATCGTCCATCGCTTGATCGGCACCGATCAGGTGTCGATGGGTCGAGTCGCAGCGCTGGTCGATGGGATGAACGAACTCCGCGGCGCCGTCGAGCCGTTCTCGCCCGAGTACGCCGAGGTCGTCACCGGGATCGCTGCCGAAACGATCGAGCGACTCGCCGACGACATCGCCACCGCGCCGACCGCTGCGGTTCACGGTCGCATTGGCACGACCACGGTCGAGTTCGGCACGCTCACCACCTGGTTGATCGATGTCATCGCGATCCTCACCGGCAACCTCGACGAACCCGGCGGTTCGATGTTCCCCCGATCGGCGATCGAACGGGTCCGCCCCGAGAAGCAGGGCCGGCCCTACCGCACGGGCCGCTGGCAGAGCCGAGTTAACGCCAACCCCGAGATCCAGGGCGAACTCCCCGCCGCCGACCTGCCGGTCGAGATCCTCGAGCCGGGCGAAGGCCAGCTCAGGATGATGTTCACCGTCGCCGGCAATCCGGTGCTGTCGTGCCCCGACGCTGAACAGATGAACGAGGCCTTCGCGTCGCTCGATGCGATGGTGAGCATCGACGTCTACCTCAACGAGACCACCCGCCACGCCGACGTCGTGCTGCCCCCGGCGTCGGCACTCGAAAAGAGCCATTTCGACATCGCCTTCTCAAACCTGTCGGTGCGCAACGTTGTCAACTACTCGGCGCCGGTGTTCGACTCGGAACAGCCCGCCGAGGACGACATCATCGCCCGCCTCTCCCTCCTTGCGATGGGGATGGAGGGCGACGCCACCCTCGTCCACGACCAGCTCGTCAACCAGCTGCTATCCGCCGAGGTCGGGGCCTCAGGTTCGCCGGTCGAGGGCCGCAACGTCGATGACCTCATCGCCATGGTCGACGGCGACACCGGCAGTGACCGGATGCTCGACGCGATGTTGCGCACCGGCCCGCATGGCGATGCCTTCGGTACGAATCCCGACGGCCTTAGCCTGCAGAAGCTGAGCGACAACCCGCACGGCATCGACCTCGGCGCCCTCGAGCCTCGGCTGCCCGACGCGCTCCAGATGCCGGAACAGCGGATCGATCTCTTCGCCGGTCCGTTCCTCGAAGAGCTCACTCGTCTGGAGGC